>NZ_JBYSVX010000003.1:0-17523 GCF_058986605.1 Pseudomonas sp. GW821-FHT07E12
GCCGCGATGGGCTTTACCGGTAAAGCCCATCGCGGCTGAAGCCGCTCCTACATAAAGCTTGAAGAATCCTTGTCGGCCGTGGCCGGCACCGCAGGAGAAACACCGATGGCAAACCTGTTGTGGCAGAAACCCGGCGTTGCGGTCGACGCCAAGATCCAGGCCTTTCTGGCCGGCGACGATGTGATCCTGGACCGTGAGTTCTTCCTCTACGACATCGCTGCCAGCAAGGCGCATGCCGAAGGACTGCAGCACATCGGCATCCTTTCTGCTGACGAACTGGCTGGCCTGCTGCGCGAGCTGGATGTATTGGCGGACGACTATCGCAATGGCGCCTTCGTGCTGGACGAGCAGTACGAGGATTGCCACTCGGCGATCGAGTTCCGCCTGACCGAGCGCCTGGGCGATGCCGGCCGCAAGATCCATACCGGGCGCAGCCGCAACGACCAGATCCTGGTCGCCACGCGGCTGTGGCTGAAGGACAAGCTCGCCCGCGTGGCCACGCTGAGTCGCGAGATCGCCAAGGTCGCGCTGGATCGTGCCGAGGCTGAAAAACAGCTGCCGATTCCCGGCTACACCCACATCCAGCGCGCCGTGGTGTCCTCGGCCGGCATGTGGTGGGCGGGTTGGGCCGAGGCGTTCATCGACAACGCGATCCGCGCCGCTGACACGCTCAAGCTGGTCGATTGCAATCCGCTCGGCACCGCCGCCGGTTACGGCGTCAACCTGCCGCTGGATCGCGCCCACACCACCGCCGCGCTTGGTTTTGCGCGGATGCAGGTCAGCCCGATCTACGCGCAGCTCTCGCGCGGCAAGTTCGAGTTGGCTGCGCTTGAGGCGTTGAGCAGCGCCACGCTGGATCTGCGCCGCCTGGCCTGGGATCTGTCGCTGTTCACCAGCGGCGAGTTCGGCTTCGTCGCGCTGCCGGCGCAGTACACCACCGGCAGTTCGATCATGCCGAACAAGCGCAACCCGGACGTGATCGAGTTGATGCGCGCGACCCATGCGAGTGTTGCTGCCGCACGCACCGAGATCGAGCAGTTGCTGTCGCTGAGCTCCGGTTATCACCGTGATCTGCAGAACAGCAAGGGCGCGATCGTGCATGGCTTCGGTCGTGGATTGGCGGCGCTGGAGCTGTTGCCGGCGCTGCTGTCCAACCTGGACTGGCGCGAGGACAAGCTGCGCGCGGCGATCGATTCGGGCATGTATGCCACCGACGTGGCAGTCGAGGCCGCCGTGGCAGGCGTACCGTTCCGTGAGGCCTACAAGGCGGCTGCGGCGGCTTCCGATACGGCTGGGCAGGGGCGTACGCCGGAAGGCAGCCTGGCGGCGCGCGTGTCGCCGGGTGCGGCGGCTGATCTGCAACTGGATGTGCTGCGCGCGCGTTGGCAGGCGCTGGGCTGAAATGAACACTGTCAGCACCGCCAACGCTGAGCACTATGTATGGGGCGGGAGCTGCGATGGCTGGCATCTGCTGCGCGGTGACGACCTCAGTGTGATCGAGGAACGGATGCCGCCGGACAGCCGCGAGCAGCGCCATTTTCATTGCAGTGCCCGGCAGTTCTTCTACGTATTGGAAGGTCAGGCGGTGCTGGAACTGGAGGGTGTGCGTCATACGCTGCAGGCAGGGCAGGGATTGCATGTGCCGCCTGGCAGCCCGCACCAGATGTGCAACGTAAGTGATCGTGATGCCCGTTTTCTCGTGGTGTCTGCGCCACGCAGCCACGGCGATCGCATTCCCGTCAGCGTCGATAGCGAAGGAGCCTCCAAATGAAGCACTACCTCGTACTGGCGATGCGCAAACCGAACTTCGATGACGCCGTGGTCGCACCGCACCTGGCCTTCCTCGACGAGCTGCGCGCACGCGGGCTGCTGGTGTTGACCGGTGGTTTCAGCGACAAGAGCGGCGGCGCCTACGTGCTGAAGAACGTGGACAGCCTGGAGCAGGCGCGCGCGATCGTCGCGAACGATCCGCTGGCGATCCAGGACTCATCCGAACTCAGCGTCTACGAGTGGAACGTCCACTGATTCCCTACAGGCCCTTGCCATGACCGATGTTTCCGCCCGCATTGCCACGCCGTTCTCTGAGCAGTTGCTGCCGCCGTGGCGGCGCGCGGTGCTCAAGGTCGGCAGCAGCTTGCTGGCGGCCGATGGTGGCGGGCTCACGCCGCGTTTCGCGCTGGGGTTGGCGCAGTTCGTTTCGGCCAACCTGGTGGCGGGGCGCGAGCTGGTGATCGTGTCCTCCGGCGCGGTCGCGGCCGGCCGCGCGATCCTGCCGAAGGCGGCTGAAGCCGGCGCGGCGATGGCGGCACGACAGGCGCTGGCGGCACTCGGGCAGGCGCAGTTGATCGCGCTGTGGCAGCGCTTTTTCGAACGTCCGGTGGCGCAGGTGCTGTTGACCCACGACGACCTGCGCAACCGCCGTCGTTACCTCAATGCCCGTGCCACGCTGACCGAGTTGTTGTCGCTGGGGGCATTGCCGGTGGTCAATGAGAACGACACCGTGTCGGTGGACGAACTCAAGCTCGGCGACAACGACAACCTTGCCGCGATCGTCGCCGCGTTGGTCGATGCCGATGCGTTGTTCATCGCCACCGACATCGACGGGCTGTACACCGCCGATCCGCGCACCGACCCGCAGGCGCAGCCGATGCAGGACGTGGCCGAGCTGACCTCCGAGGTACTGGCGATGGCCGGCGGCAGCGGCAGCAAGGTCGGTACCGGCGGCATGCGTACCAAGCTGGAAGCGGCGGCCAAGGCCGGCGCGGCGGGCATCGAAACCTATCTGTTCAATGGTCGCAGTGCCGAGGTGGTGCGCGGACTGGCGCAGGGCCATCTGCGTGGTACCCGCATCCGTGCAGGCAGCACTCGCATTGCTGCGCGCAAATATTGGCTGCGGCATGCGCCAGTGGAGCCGGGCGCGATCCTGGTCGACGCCGGCGCGGCCAGGGCGCTGCGTGAGAAAGGCGCCTCGTTGCTGCCAGGCGGAGTGCTCGGCGCGGAGGGCGATTTCCGCCGGGGCGACATGGTCGAGGTGCGAGTGCGCGAGAAGGGCGAGCAGCGCGTGGCGCGTGGCGTCGCCCAGTACTCCGCGCTGGATGTCCGCCGCATCGCCGGCCTTCACTCGCGCGACATCGAATCGCTGCTGGGTTACAACTACGGCGAGAACGTGATCCATCGCGACGATCTGGTACTGCTGTGAGCACTTTCTTGTGGGAGGGACTTCAGTCCCGACGGGCATTGCCGGTAAAGCGCCGGGACTGAAGTCCCTCCCACAGTTGTCGCTGGATCCTATTGAATCGATTTGCGAGTACGCCATGACCTCAGACATCAAGATCCTCGCCCTGCAATGCCGTGACGCGGCCCAGACGCTCGCCACGCTCTCCACGGATGCCAAGCGGACGCTGCTGGAGTCGATGGCTGCGGCATTGGAAACCGACGCCGACGCGATCCTTGCCGCGAACACGAAGGACCTGGATGCGGCACGTGAAAAGGGCACCGGCAGCGCGATGCTGGACCGTCTCGCACTCGATCCGAAGCGGTTGGCCGGCGTCGCCGCGGCATTGCGCGAGGTTGCGGCGCTGCCTGATCCGGTCGGGCAGGTGACGCGTGAGGACGTGCGCCCGAACGGCATCCGCGTGCAGAAGGTGCGCGTGCCGCTGGGCGTGATCGCGATGATCTACGAGGCGCGTCCGAACGTGACCGCCGATGCGGCGGCGCTGTGCATCAAGGCCGGCAACGGCGTGATCCTGCGCGGCGGCTCGGAGGCGATCCATTCCAATACCGCGATCGCCGCCTCGCTGAAGCGGGCATTGGCCGCGGCTGGCGTCCCGGAGGCCGCACTGACCCTGGTCACCGATCTGCGCCGCGAGACGATGCTGGAACTGCTGCAGCTCAACGACATCATCGATCTGGCGATCCCGCGCGGCGGCGAGGGCTTGATCCGCTTTGTCGCCGAACATGCGCGGGTGCCGGTGATCAAGCATTACAAGGGCGTGTGCCATCTGTTCGTGGATGCCTCGGCCGACCTCGATCTGGCGGTGCGGTTGCTGGTGGACGGCAAGGTGTCGCGCCCGGCTGCCTGCAACTCGCTGGAGACGTTGCTGGTGCATGCCGATATCGCGCCGGTGTTCCTGCCGAAGGCGGCGCAGGCGCTGCGCGACCACAAGGTCGAGCTGCGCGGCGACGATGCGACCCGGGCGCTGGTGCCCGACATCGCCCCGGCCACGGACGAGGACTACGCCGCCGAATACCTGGATCTGGTACTGGCGATACGCGTGGTGCCGGATCTGGAGGCCGCGATCGACCACATTCGCCACTACGGTTCGGACCACACCGAGGTGATCGCCACGCGCGATGCCGGCAATGCCGAGCGCTTCGTGCAGGCGCTGCGTTCGGCGGTGGTGATGGTCAACGCGTCCTCGCGCTTCTCCGATGGTGGCGAGCTGGGGCTGGGCGCGGAGATCGGCATTTCGACCACGCGCCTGCATTCCTACGGCCCGATGGGCCTGGAGGCGCTGACCGTGGAGCGCTTCGTGGTGCGCGGGGAAGGGCAGACCCGCAATATTCCGTAGGTATCCTGTAGGCATCTCGTAGGATGCGGCTTCAGCCGCGATGGGGCGTTCCCAGGAACGCCCCATCGCGGCTGAAGCCGCTCCTACGAGAGAATGCGCATACGCCCATGGCTTTCGTCACGGTAACGATGGCCTCTTGACTGGCTAGACTCTGCAGGTTCCCTCCGGAGTCCGCCCATGTCCGCTCTACGTCCGCTCGTCCTGGCGCTCGCCTGCGCCGCCCTGGTTCCTGGTGCCTTTGCCCAGACCGCACCGATGACGCCGGATGTCACCGGCAAGCCGTTCGTCGCGCCTGACGCCGCCAACGATTACGTCAAGCACGAGGTGATGATCCCGATGCGGGACGGCGTCAAGCTGCATACCGTCATCGTCATGCCGAGGAATGTGCACAACGCGCCGATCCTGCTTACGCGCACGCCGTACGACGCCGATGGTCGCGCCGAGCGGTTGCTGTCGCCGTACATGAAGGATCTGCTGCCGCAGGGCGATGACGTGTTCGTTGCCGGTGGCTATATCCGCGTATTCCAGGACATTCGCGGCAAGTACGGCTCGGAGGGCGATTATGTGATGACCCGGCCGCTGCGCGGGCCGCTCAACGACACCCCGGTCGATCACGCCACCGACGCCTGGGACACCATCGACTGGCTGGTCAAGAACGTGAAGGAGTCCAACGGCAAGGTCGGCATGATCGGCTCGTCCTACGAGGGCTTCACCGTGGTGATGGCGCTGACCGATCCGCATCCGGCGCTGAAGGTCGCCGCGCCGGAAAGCCCGATGGTGGATGGTTGGATGGGTGACGACTGGCTCAACTACGGTGCCTTCCGCCAGATCAATTTCGATTACTTCACCGGCCAGCTCACCAAGCGCGGCAAGGGCACCTCGATTCCCCGTGCCGGCTATGACGAATACAGCAACTTCCTCGCCGCCGGTTCGGCCGGCGACTACGCCAAGGCGGCAGGTCTGGAGCAACTGCCGTGGTGGCACAAGCTGACCGAGCATCCGGCCTACGACGCGTTCTGGCAGGAGCAGGCGCTGGACAAGGTAATGGCGAAGACGCCGCTGAAAGTGCCCACGATGTGGCTGCAGGGCCTGTGGGACCAGGAGGACATGTACGGCGCCAACCACAGCTATCAGGCGATGGAAGGCCGCGACGTCCGCAACGACCGCAATTACCTGGTGATGGGGCCGTGGCGGCATAGCCAGGTGAACTACAACGGCGCCTCGCTGGGCGATCTGAAGTTCGACGGCGATACCGCGTTGCAGTTCCGTCTCGATGTGCTCAAGCCGTTCTTCGACCAATACCTCGTCGATGGCGCACCGAAGGCCAACACGCCGCCAGTGCTGATCTACAACAGCGGTGCCAACCATTGGGACCGGCTCTCGAAGTGGCCGCTGAGCTGTGAGCAGGGCTGCAGCGCGAAGTCCAAACCGCTGTACCTGGGGGCCGGTGGCGCGCTCTCGTTCAATGCGCCCAAGGCCGGGCAGGGCGAGTACGAGGAGTACGTGTCCGATCCGGCCAAGCCGGTGCCGTTCGTGCCGCGTCCGCTGAGCTTCGGCGATCGCGACATGTGGACTACATGGTTGGTCAAGGACCAGCGCTTCGTCGATGGCCGCCCGGACGTGCTGACCTACATCAGCGAGCCGCTGACCGAGCCGATGCGCATCGCCGGCGTTCCCAAGGTCAACCTGCAGGCTTCCACCAGCGGCACCGACAGCGATTGGGTGGTCAAGCTGATCGATGTCTATCCCGAGCAGAACGCCAGCGATCCCAAGCTTGGCGGCTACGAGTTGCCGGTGTCGCTGGCGATCTTCCGCGGCCGTTACCGCGAGAGCTTCGAGCATCCCGCGCCGCTCGCCGCCGACCAGACGTTGCAGTATCGCTTCGATCTGCCCAACGCCAACCACACCTTCGAGCGTGGTCATCGGGTGATGGTGCAGGTGCAGTCCAGCTTGTTCCCGCTGTACGACCGCAATCCGCAGACCTACGTGCCGAACATCTACTTCGCCAAGCCGGGTGACTACCAAAAGGCCACGCAGCGGGTATGGCACACGCCGGAGCGGGCGAGTTTCATCGAATTGCCGGTGCTCTGAGCCAGCTGCTGGACGCCTGCCACCGCCGTGCATGACGCGGCGGTGGCAGGTACGAACAGTCGCGTTTTTCGGCGCGTTCAGATGATGATGCAAAGCGGCGCGGAGATCGGCTGAATTCGACGCGATTGCGTCATATGACAGCGACTTTCCTCGCTGCCTGGCACAAGGCTCCAACTTTCGAAGGGAAAATCTCTTCACGCCCGAAATCGCACTCGGGCGCATGATCGAGCCATGACGGCCTTCAGGCCGTGCAGGTGATCAATCATGCATCTTCACTGGCGGGCGCTTCGCTCCCGCGTCAGGTTGCAGGTGCAACGGTGGCGTTTGCGGCGAACACGCGTTATCGCTTCGGCTGCTCCGTTGGCCGACCGCGAGCCTCTACGAGCCACGCTATTCAGCGCAGAACAGATGGAGCTGCACGGGCGGGCATTGGCTGCCGCGCACCGGATCAGCCAGGGCCCGTCGAGTGGGCGGCTTCTGCTTGAATTGAACCGCAACGAGGCACAGCTCAACGCCGCTGCGGCGATGTTGGCGCGCATGGTGCGCGATGAGGTGCGGATCAATCCGGCCGGCGAATGGCTGCTGGACAACTATTATCTGGTCGAAGAGCAGGTGCGGATGGCGCGCCGCCATCTGCCTGACGGGTACAGCCGCGAGCTGCCGAATCTGGGAAGCGGGGCTTCGGCGGGGCTGCCGCGGGTGTACGACCTTGCCAGCGAAGCGATCGCGCATGGCGATGGCCGTATCGACGCGGCAGTACTCAGCCGCTTCGTCGCGGCGTACCAGGCCGTCACACCGTTGACGCTGGGCGAGTTGTGGGCGATTCCGATCATGCTGAGATTGGCGCTGATCGATAACCTGCGACGCATGGCGGTGCAGGTCATGAGCGATGGCGAGGATCATCGCCTGGCCAGCGGTTGGGTGCGCCGCCTGAATCAGACGGCGGCGACAAGCCCCAAGGGCGTGGTGCTGGTGGTGGCCGACATGGCGCGCTCTGATCCGCCGCTGTCGGGCGCGTTCGTGGCGGAACTGACGCGTGGGCTGCAGGGGCGCGGAGCGGTACTGTCGATGCCGACGGCATGGATCGAGCAATGGATCGCCGAGGCCGGTCACAGCGTCGAAGGGCTGATCCACGCGGAGAGCCAGCGCCAGGCCGCGGACCAGGTATCGATCAGCAACAGCATCGGCAGTCTGCGTTTTCTGGATCATATGGACTGGCGCGAGTTCGTCGAGACCATGAGCGTGGTCGAGCAGATCCTGCGCCAGGACCCGGCGGGGATCTACGCCGGGATGGATTTCGATACCCGCGACACCTATCGGCATGTGGTGGAGCAAATGAGCCGGCGTGGCCACGTCGATGAAGCGCGCGTGGCCACGTTGATCCTGCAGTTGGCGCAGCGGCCTCCGGCGTGGGGAATCACCCGGCATGTGGGCTATTACCTGGTCGATGACGGACGCGCACAGGCGCAGGTGTCGATCGGCAATGAGGCACCGTTGTCCGCACAGCGGCGCAAGATCAGGTTGCCGCCGCTGCGAACGTCGATGACGTGGTACCTGCTGCCGATCGTATTGCTGGCGGCCTGTTTCAGCCTGGGGTTGCTGTGGCCGCTGCACCGGATCGGACAGCACCATGCCGTACTGATCTGGTCGCTGGCTCTGCTGGCGCTGGTGGTGTTCAGCGAGCTGGGCGTTGCGCTGGTCAACTGGTGCGTGACGCTGCTGATGCCGCCGCGTGCATTGCCTCGCATGGATCTGTCTGCCGGTATCCCGGCTCATTGCCGTACATTGGTGGTGATCCCCAGTCTGATCGGCAGCCTTGCCGAGGTGGATGCGCTGGTCGAAGCGCTGGAAGTGAGGTTCCTGGCCAATCGCGACAGCTATCTGCATTTCGCCCTGCTCACCGATTTTCTCGACGCGCCGCAGGAGACGATGCCGGGCGATGCCGGGATGGTGGAGCACGCCGCGCGGCATATCGAGCAGTTGAACGCGCGCTATTCGCCCGAGCATGGCAATCGCTTCTTCCTGCTGCATCGTCCGCGGCTTTGGAATGCCGCCGAGCATTGCTGGATGGGATGGGAGCGCAAACGCGGCAAGTTGGCAGCGCTGAACCGGCTGCTGCGCAGCGATCGTGACGACGACCATTCCGCGTTGGGGTTCCAGCGTGTCTGCGGTGCGACATCGGTGCTGGCCAATGTCCGCTATGTGATCACGTTGGACAGCGATACCCAGCTGCCGCGCGATGTCGCACGCGAACTGGTCGCCTCGATGGCGCATCCGTTGAATCAGCCGCGAGTGGATGAGGCCACGCGCCGGATCGATCGCGGCTACGGCATCCTGCAGCCGGGCATCGGCACCAGCATGAGTGGCGGCCAGGAGTCGCGCTATGCACGCATGTTCGGCAGCGAGCCCGGCATCGATCCTTACACCGGCACGGTATCGGACGTGTACCAGGATCTGTTCGGCGAAGGCTCTTTCATCGGCAAGGGCATCTACGATGTCGATGCGTTCGAACGGGTGCTCGCCGAGCGTTTTCCGGACAACCGCATTCTCAGCCACGATCTGCTGGAGGGGTGCTATGCGCGCGCCGGATTGATCAGCGACGTGCAATTGTTCGAGAACTATCCCGCCCGCTATCTCAGCGACGCCCGTCGACGATCACGCTGGATACGGGGTGACTGGCAGCTGTTGCCGTGGCTGTTGCCGTGGGTGCCGCTGGCCGATGGTGGGTACGAGCGCAATCCGTTGTCCTGGCTGTCGCGCGGCAAACTGCTCGACAACCTGCGGCGAAGTCTGGTGCCAGCGGCGACCGTCACGCTGTTCGCATGCGGCTGGCTGCTGTCACCGACACCGCTGGCGTGGACGCTGTGGCTGCTGGCGTTGTGGGTCGCACCGGTGCTGCTGCCTTCGGCGTATACGGCGCTGCGCAAGCCGGTCGATTCGACGTTGCGGATCCATCTGCGCCAGGTTGTCGCCAATACCGGGCGGCAACTGCTGCGCGCCGCGGTGAGCGTCGCCTGCCTGCCATACGAGGCTGCATTCAGCCTGTTGGCCATCGTCCGTACGCTGTGGCGGATGACCTGCAGCCATCGCCATCTGCTGCAGTGGAATCCGTCCAGCGAAGTGGAGCGGGCCTTGCGCTCAGGAAGACACGCGGAGTGGTGGGCGATGGCGATCGCGCCGCTGGTCGCGCTGGGCCTGGTGGCCATGTTGTGTCGGCTGGCCCCCATGGCGCTGTGGACCGCGGGACCCTTGCTGCTGGGTTGGGGCCTGTCGCCGTGGCTGATGGCGTGGCTGGGACAGCCACCGCCATCGCGCGGCGCCTGGCTGGCGCCGGCGCAACTGGTGTTTCTTGGGCGGCTGGCGCGGCGCACCTGGGATTTCTTCGCCACGCATCACAACGAAGACGACCATTGGTTGCCGCCGGACAACATCCAGGAATACCCGGTGGCGATGGTGGCGCATCGCACTTCGCCGACCAATATCGGATTGTCGCTGCTGGCCAATCTGGCGGCCTACGATCTGGGCTATCTGCCTGCCGGCGAGGTGGTCGAACGTACCCGGCGGACGCTGGCCACGCTGGAATCGCTGCCGCGCCATCGCGGCCACTTCTACAACTGGTACGACACGCAGACGCTGCAGGCGCTGCCGCCGCGCTATGTCTCGACCGTGGACAGCGGCAATCTGGCCGGCCACCTGCTGACGCTGCGGCAGGGGCTGCTGGCGATGGTCGATGCTCCGGTGATCGTGCCGCGCCTGTTCGACGGGCTCGGCGACACCTTGGGCGTACTGCAGGAAGCCGCCGCCGATCATGCGCAACTATCAGAGCCGTGCGAGCGGCTCGGCGATCAGTTGGCGAACCTGAGCTGGCAACCGGCGCGGACGTTGGCGCAGATCGAGGTTGCATTGTCTGGACTGTGCGGTAAGGCCGAGCTGATCCTCACCGCGGCGGAGGGCGGTGGCGAGACGTTGTTGCGATGCGCACAGGCGCTGGTGGATGACTGCCATGCCGCGCAGACGGAACTGCGTTATTGGCTGCCGGGTTCAGTTGATGTTGATGGCGGAACGGGCAGGCCCGACGCACATGTGGCGGAAGAGGGCGTGACGGTTCCGACACTGCGTCAGCTGCGCGAGCAGAGCGATGATGCGCCGCTGCGCACGCGTGCCGGCGAACGCATCCAGCAGTTGGAGCGGCTGGCCCATCTGGCGGGCCAGTTCGCGCAGATGGAGTACGGCTTTCTCTACGATCGCGCCCGCCATCTGCTGTCGATCGGCTACAACGTGGACGAGCGGCGCCTGGATGCCGGGCAGTACGACCTGCTCGCCTCCGAAGTGCGGCTATGCAACTTCGTGGCGATCGCCCAGGGCCAGTTGCCGCAGGAGAGCTGGTTCGCGCTGGGACGGTTGATGACCGAGATCGAGGGCGGTGCCGCGCTGCTGTCGTGGAGCGGCTCGATGTTCGAGTATCTGATGCCGCAGCTGGTGATGCCGAGCTATCCGGATACCTTGCTGGATCGCACTGCACAGCAGGTGGTGCGCGCGCAGATCGGTTACGGCTCGCGCCACGGCGTGCCGTGGGGCGTGTCCGAGTCCGGCTACAACGCCGTCGATGCGCGGCTCAACTACCAGTACCGCGCATTCGGCGTGCCCGGGTTGGGAATCAAGCGCGGCCTCGGCCAGGATCTGGTGGTGGCGCCTTACGCCAGCACGATGGCGTTGATGGTCGCACCGGTACCGGCGTGCCAGAACCTGCAACGGCTTGCGGAAGAGGGCTTCGGCGGTCGCTTCGGCCTGTACGAGGCGATCGATTACACCCCGGCGCGGGTGCCGCGCGGGCAGGAGCACGTGGCGGTACGCTCGTTCATGTCGCATCACCAGGGCATGGCGCTGCTGGCGCTGGACTATCTGCTGTGCGGGCAACCGATGCAGCAGCGCTTCGTCGCCGATGCGCAGTTCCAGGCCACCTTGCTGCTGTTGCAGGAGCGCGTGCCGCGTACCGGCCTGTTCCGTCCGCAGCAGGTCGAGGGCGTCGGCAGCCGCAGCACGGCGGTCGATACGGAAACCCCGTTGCGCATCATCCGCGACCCGGACCGCAGCCGCCCCGGTGTGCAACTGCTCTCCAATGGCCGCTACCACGGCATGCTGAGCAGTGCCGGCGGCGGCTACAGCCGACAGCGCGAGATGGCGGTCACGCGCTGGCGCGAGGACAGCACGCGTGATCACTGGGGCACGTTCTGTTACCTGCGCGACGTCGACACCGGCGAGGTGTGGTCGGCGACGCATCAGCCGACCTGTGTCGAAGTGGAGGGTTACGAAGCGATCTTCTCCGACGCCAAGGCCGAGTTCCGTGGCCGTCACCAGGGCTACGAAACCCATCTGGAGATCGCGATCTCGGCCGAGGACGACGTCGAGTTGCGCCGGCTGCGGATCAGCAACAGTTCGCGCCGTCGCCGCGTCATCGAGATCACCACCTACGCCGAAGTGGTACTGGCGCCCGCGCTCGCCGACGAGCTGCATCCGGCGTTCGGCAATCTGTTCGTGCAGAGCGAGATCCTGGCCGACAAGCAGGCGTTGCTGTGCACGCGGCGTGCGCGTGCGCATGACGAAGTCGCGCCATGGATGTTCCATCTGGTTGCGGTGCACGATGCCGACATTGGCGCGATTTCCTACGAGACCGATCGTGCACGCTTCCTGGGCCGTGGCCGCAGCCCACGCATGCCGCAGGCGCTGGTGACCACTGAAGTGCTGTCTGGAACCGCAGGATCGGTACTCGATCCGATCGTGGCGATCCGCTGTCGCATCGAGCTGGCGCCGGAGCAGCGCGCACAGATCGACATGGTCTACGGCGTCGGCTCGGATCGCGAGGCCTGTGCAGGGCTGGTCGACAAGTATCGCGACCGGCGTCTGGCCGATCGCGTGTTCGACCTCGCGCTCACCCATAGCCAGGTCGTGCGTCGCCAGATCAACGCATCGCAGGCCGACGCACTGCTGTACGAGCGGTTGGCAGGGCTGGTGTTGTACACGCACCCCTTGCTGCGTGCCGAGCCGGAGTTGCTGGCGCAGAACCGTCGCGGCCAATCCGGGTTGTGGGGGCATACGATTTCCGGCGATCTGCCGATCGTGCTGCTGCGCGTGACCGATACCGACAACATCGAACTGGTCCGGCAGATGGTGCAGGCGCATGCCTATTGGCGCCTGAAGGGCCTGCGTGCGGATCTGGTGATATGGAACGAGAGTCAGGCCGGCTACCGGCAGCAGTTGCAGGACCAGATCGTGGGCATGGTCTCGGCCGATCCAGAGGCCAACGTACTGGATCGCCCCGGCGGCATCTTCGTGCGCGCGGCCGAGCATATTTCCGACGAGGACCGCATCCTGCTGCAGACCGTGGCGCGCGCCATCGTCAGTGACCGGTACGGCAGTCTTGCGGCACAACTGGATCGATATCCGGCGATGGAATATGCATTGCCGGCGCGGTTGCCAACTGAGAGGCCGCGCGAAACGACATTGCTCGGCAGCCCGGACGTGGCCGCAGGCATGCCGCAGGTAGGTGCGGGTGCCGATGTGTTGCTCGCAGCCGACCCCGGCCAGCCCTTGTTCGACAACGGACTTGGCGCATTCGCCGCTGACGGTCGCGAGTATCTGATCGAGCTGGGCGAGGGCAGCACGCCGCCGGCGCCGTGGTCGAACGTGATCGCCAATGCACAGTTCGGCAGCGTTCTCAGCGAGAGCGCGTGCGGCTACAGCTGGATGGAGAACGCCCACGAGTTCCGGCTGACGCCCTGGCACAACGACCCGGTTACCGACAGCGTCGGTGAAGCGTTCTACCTGCGCGACGAGGACACGGGGGCCGTGTGGTCGCCGACGGCGCTGCCTTGTCGTGGCAGCGGCAATTACCGCACCCGGCATGGCTTCGGCTACAGCGTCTACGAGCATGTCGAGGGCGGCATCGCGAGCGAACTGTGGGTGTATGTCGATCTGCAGCACCCGATCAAGTACTCGCTGCTGCGGCTGCGCAATCTGTCAGGACGGGCGCGCCGGCTCAGTGTCACCGGTTATGTCGAATGGGTGCTGGGCGACATCCCGGCGCGCTCGCGGATGCACGTGGTCAGCGAAGTCGACATGCCCCGTGGCCTGGTGACTGCGCGCAATTCGTACAACAGCGACTTCGAAGGGCGGGTCGCGTTCTTCGATGTCGATGCGGACACGCGCAGTTTCACCACCGACCGCAGCGAATTCCTTGGCCGCAACGGCCACCTGGGCGCGCCAGTGGCGCTGCTTCGCGAGCGCCTGTCGGGCCGCCATGGCGCGGGCCTGGATCCGTGCGCAGCGTTGCAGGTGCCGATCGCGCTGGCGGCCGGGCAGGTATTCGAGACGGTGTTCCGGCTGGGAGCCGAGCGCAGCGCAGAACAGGCCGTCCAGCTGGCCGAGGCCACGCGCGGCAGCGAGCACGCGCACCGGGCATTGAAAGAGGTGCGCGACTACTGGAGCGTCACCCTGGACAGCGTGCAGGTCAGCACGCCGGATCCGGCCGTGGACCTGCTCGCCAATGGCTGGTTGCTCTATCAGACCCTTGCCAGCCGTTACCTGGGACGCAGCGGCTATTACCAGTCCGGTGGCGCATTCGGCTTCCGCGATCAGTTGCAGGACACGATGGCGCTGGTCCATGCACAACCGGCGTTGAGTCGTGCGCATCTGCTGTTGAGTGCCGCACATCAGTTCATTCAGGGCGACGTGCTGCACTGGTGGCATCCGCCGCAGGGGCGCGGTGTGCGCACCCGCTGCTCGGACGACTATCTATGGCTGCCCGTCGCGGTGTGCCGTTATGTCGAACTCAGTGGCGACCGCGCGGTGCTCGACGAGCAGGTGCCGCTGATCGATGGCCGCCCACTGGCTGGCGAGGAGGAGTCGTATTACGACCTGCCACAAAACACAGGCGCGTCGGAGTCACTGTATGCGCATTGCGTGTTGGCGCTGCGTCGTGGCTGCGAAGCGAGTGGCGAGCGCGGACTGCCGTTGATCGGCAGCGGTGACTGGAACGATGGACTCAACCGGGTCGGCATCGGTGGTCGCGGCGAGAGCGTCTGGCTGGGCTTCTTCCTGTTCGATGCATTGCGCCGCTTCACCTCGCTCGCGATCACTCGCGGCGACACGGACTTCGCCGGCTACTGCACGGTCAATTCGCAGCGGCTGCGTGACAACCTGCGGCAGCATGGCTGGGACGGGGAATGGTACCGCCGCGCCTGGTTCGACGACGGAACGCCGTTGGGTTCAAGCGGCAGCGACGAATGTCGTATCGATTCGATCGCGCAAAGCTGGTCGGTGCTTTCCGGTGCCGGCGATGGTGAGCGCAGTCGGCAGGCGATGGATTCGTTGCATCGCTATCTGGTGAGGCCGCAGGCCGGTGTCGTGCAACTGCTGGATCCTCCGTTCGACCACACGCTCCACGACCCTGGCTACATCCGTGGCTACGTCCCCGGTGTGCGCGAGAATGGCGGCCAGTACACCCACGCGGCGGTGTGGGCGGCGATGGCCTTCGCCGAACTCGGTGACAGTCGTCGAGCGTGGGAACTGACCGACCTGATCAATCCGATCCACCACGCGCTGGATGCGGCGGCAGTCGAGCGCTACAAGGTCGAACCCTACGTGCTGGCAGCCGATGTCTATGCGGTGGCGCCACACCAAGGTCGTGGTGGCTGGACCTGGTACACCGGCTCGGCCGGCTGGATGTACAGGCTGCTGACCGAATCGCTGCTGGGCCTGCATCGCGAAGGCGAGTGGCTGTCGTTGCGACCGTGCATTCCTGCGTCGTGGGACGGCTATCGCATGCGTTATCGCTACGGCGGCAGCGTCTACATGATCGAAGTGCTGCAGGTTGATGTCGCAAAGACCCGGTTGGAACTCGATGGTCTGGCACTGCCCGACTTGCGCTGCCCACTGCGCGACGACGGGCACCAGCACCAGGTCGTATTGCATCTACCGAGGCCGACGACATGAACAGCCGTGCGGAACTGGACCAGGAACTGGATCACCTGGAGGGAATGCTGCCGGTGTGGCTGGAGAAGCTGCGTCACCAGAGTCAATTCTGGCCGCAGTTCGATGTGCTCGCCGACGAGATCGTCGGTCACAGCGACCAGGTCGACCTGGCGCACGTGCGGAAGCGCCTGGAACAGATGCTCCAGGACAATCACATGCAGCTCGATCGATGGCCACGACCGTGATCATCGCGTGACCGTATGACGGGCGGGTGCCTGTGTGCGGCGTGGTGGTTCACCAGATGTTTTGCCGGGCAGCGCGCGATATCTCAATGCTCCAACGAAAAGAAGGGCGCGTTGCCAGCACTCCCCTCCTCATGCACACATACAGGCCTTTCGAGCCAGCGTGGCCCGTTTGTTGTTATCTCAATGTGCGGGCTTGTGGGGATGAAAAAGCCGGGAAAAACCTGCAGCAAGCTTATGCATCAATGACATGGCGCGGCAGGTCGATGGTGAAGATGCAGCCGGTACCCGGTAGATCGCGGACACTCAGAACACCGCCGTTCACCTCGATGCCATGGCGGGCGATGGAAAGTCCCAGGCCCAGGCCGCTGCGATTCTCGTTGTTCTGGAAGAACGGGGTGAACATCCTCTCCACGCTTCCCTTGGGCAGTCCGCCGCAACCATCCTCCACATCAATGAGGATGCGATCGGCCACGGCGTAGGCGTTAAGCGTGACCTCGCTGTGCTCATGCGAGAACTTGAAGGCGTTCTGCAGAAGATTGCCGATGGCGGACAGAAGCAGGTCGCGATCCACATCCACGGCCAAGTTCGATTCGACCTCCGATACGGTGAATGAGCAGCTCGCGGCCTGCGCCTGCAGCGAAGCGGAAAGTTTGACTTCAGCCACGATATCGGCGAGCGGGAACAGCTGATTCTGCGGAGGCATGCCGGCGGTCATCCGTACTTCCGCCAATGATCGGTCTATCAGATGGGAAAGGCCTATCAGGGCGCCGTCCAGTACGCGGCCGGTGGCGCCGTTCAACCCTACGTTGCCCTGCTTGATGATTGAAAGCGCCAGCGTGGCAGTGCCGAGCTGATTGCGTAGCTCGTGAGCGAAGTAGCCAAGCTTCTCGTTCAGTGCGACCGCCTGCTTTTCCGCAATGATGGAATCGCGCTGATAGCCAAACTCGGTGACTGCACTTGCGATGGCGTTGTCGAGGCAGCGATTGAGCGTTCTGAACTCGTCGGTTTCGATTTCTTCGCCCCGTTCGAAGGCCAGGTCCGAAATCGATTGGCACAGGTCGCCGTAATCGTGAACCACCTCATCGACAGTGAAGCCATGCAGCAGCAGTTCCTTGCCGTGCAACGCGGCCGATTCGCTTATTTCAGACAGGCCTGCCTGTCCACCTCCCGGTGGCCCGGATACCTTTCGGCTGCGTTTGGGTTCGGAGGTTCTTTCGACCTTCAGCGTCTTGATGAGCTGGTCGAGGAAGAGGGTTACGCCATAGTGCGATTCTTTCCGCGGCACCGCGGCGAGTTCCCGTTGTGCAATCTTCGCCCGACATCTGGCAATCAGCTCGATGCGATTGTCGGTGAGGAATTGGTGCATCATCGTCCCACGATACGCTCGTTATCACGTCCAGAATGCGACTTAATGGGAGAGATACTCGCCAACGGCATGTGGTGGTAGCGACCTGATGATGGGGGCCTTTCACCCGCGCGAAGCTCCGGAGGTCGGTATCCGACGCTGCCGGGGAGCTTGCTCCGGGAGGGAGGGAAGGGCCGAGGCCCCGTGCTGATCGCGCTCGTGCCTTCGGATGGCCGGATGTCGAACACAAAAAAGCCCGGAAAACGTTGGTTTTCCAGGCTTTCTGTGACCTCGTGAAACT
>NZ_JBYSVX010000003.1:17620-89611 GCF_058986605.1 Pseudomonas sp. GW821-FHT07E12
ACTGGTCGGGGAGACAGGATTCGAACCTGCGACCTCTACGTCCCGAACGTAGCGCTCTACCAGACTGAGCTACACCCCGAATGAGCCGCGCATGATACCGGCCTGGCGCGGCTTCGGCAAGAGCCCCGGTGAACCGGAGGCCTTGCAAGGCGGGGGAGGCCTGGATGCCGGAAAAACCAAGGGCCGGCTTGCGCCGGCCCTTGGCCTGAAACTGGTCGGGGAGACAGGATTCGAACCTGCGACCTCTACGTCCCGAACGTAGCGCTCTACCAGACTGAGCTACACCCCGCGGTGGCCGCACATGATGAGGGATCGCTCATGGCACGGCAAGTCTTGCTTTCAGCGTTTTTCATCGGACGCATCGTCTTCGCGCATCTCGAACCACATGCCGTTGAGCACGGCGGCCAGTGCGGCCAGGCCGGTCCCCAGGATCCAGGCGAAATACCACATATTTTTTGCTCCTTTGGGCAGGTCCCTCTGCAAGAGCCCACACGTCCGTGTGCGGGGATTCAACGGTGCAGGTCCCTTTGCAAGAGCCCGCACATCCATGTGCGGGGATTCAAATAAGGAAAACCGGGCAATCAGTAGGCGTTGGGGTTGCGGTCCATCTCGTCGGCGGTGACCTTGCCTTTCAGTACCCGGTAGACCCAGGTGGTGTAGGCAATGATGATCGGCAGGAACAGTGCGGTGACCAGCAGCATGATCCACAGCGTCAGGTGGCTGCTGGAGGCGTCCCAAACCGTGAGGCTGGAAGCCGGGACAGTGGAGGAGGGCAGCAGGAACGGGAAGATTGCAAAACCCACGGTCAGGATGATGCCGGCGATCGCCGCACCCGAGGCGATGAAGGCCAATCCACCGCGGCGCATGCGCAGCAACGCCGCGCTGGCCAGCAACCCGAGCAGGCCCACGGCCGGGGCGAGGAGCGTGGCCGGCATCGTGCTGTAGTTGTGCAGCCAGCCGCCGGCGGCGCCGATGGCGACGGTCTTGAGCAGCGGATTGCTGTCCAGGTCGGTCGCCAGCGCCGAGGTGACCGCATAGCCCGGTAGCCAGGTGGCGATCAGCACGCCGCCCAGCGCGAACAGCAGGAAGGCGACGATCGCGGCGACGCTACCGTACTTTGAAGCGCGTTCGGCGACCGGGCCATCGGTCTTCAACACCAGCATCGCCGCGCCATGCGCCACCAGCATCGCCACGCTGAGCAGGCCGGCGAGCAGCGCGAACGGTGTCAGCAGCCCGAAGAACGAACCGGTGTAGAACACCCGCATGCTGTTGTCGAAGTGGAACGGCACACCCAGCAGCACGTTGCCCACTGCCACGCCCATGATCAGCGCCGGGACGAAGCCGCCGACGAACAAGGCCCGATCCCAGTTGTCACGCCAGCGCTGGCTGGGCATCTTGCTGCGGAACTTGAAACCGACCGGGCGCAGGATCAGGGCGAACAGAATGACGAACATCGCCAGATAGAAGCCGGAAAAACTCGCTGCATACAGTGGTGGCCACGCCGCGAAGATCGCGCCGCCGCCCAGGATCAACCAGACCTGATTGCCTTCCCAGACCGGACCGATGGTGTTGATCACCAGCCTGCGTTCGGCATCGTTGCGCGCCACGAATGGCAGCAGCGCGCCCACGCCGAGATCGAAGCCGTCCATCACGGCAAAGCCGATCAGCAGGATGCCGAGCAGCAACCACCAGATCAGCCGCAGGGTGGTGTAGTCGAGCAGTACGAAATCCATGATGTGTTCTCCTGCCTTACGACTGGCCGCCGGCCAGCGTTTGGGGTGTGAGAGGGGCAGGCGATGGATGCACGATCAGCGGCGGTGCCAGTTCGTCGGGGCCCTTGCGGATCGACTTCACCATCAACTTGATCTCGATCACCAGCAGCACGGTGTACAGCGCGACGAAGCCGCACAGCGACAGCAGGATCTGATGCAGGGCCAGGCCCGAGGCGGCGTAGAACGTCGGCAGAACGCCTTCCACCGCCCAAGGCTGGCGGCCGTACTCGGCCACGAACCAGCCGCATTCGATCGCGATCCACGGCGCCGGCAGTGTCCACACCGCCAGTCTGAGGAACCAGCGCTTGCTCTCGAAGTTGTGCTTGCAGGAGAACCAGAACGCGAGCACGAAGAAGCCGATCAGGTAGAAGCCCAGGCCGGCCATCACCCGGAACGCCCAGAACAACGGCAATACGCGCGGCACCGTATCCATCGCCGCCTGTGCGATCTGTTCGGGCGTGGCGTTGAGGATGTCCTCGCGATAGCGCTTGAGCAGCAGTCCATGCCCCAGATCCTGCCAATGGCGCTCGAACACCTCGCGTGCGGCCACATCATTGCGGTCGGCACGCAGCCGTTCCAGCGCACCGTAGGCGATCTGGCCGCCGCGCACGCGATGTTCGGCGCGCTCCACCAGTTCGAGGATGCCGGGGATCGGCGTATCGAGCGAGCGTGTCGCGATCAGGCCCATCAGATAGGGGATCTTGATCGCGTAGTCGTTCTGGTGGGTCTGCTGGTTCGGAATGCCGAAGGCAGTGAAGTCTGCCGGTGCGCGTTCGGTTTCCCACATCGCCTCGATCGCGGCCAGTTTCATCTTCTGATGTTCGTTGGCCGTGTAGCCGCTCTCATCGCCCAGCACGACCACCGACAGCGCCGACAGCAGGCCGAATGCGGAAGCCACCGCGAACGAGCGCCGGGCTATATCGCGGTACTTGCCACGCAACAGATAGAGCGCGCTGATCGACATCACGAACACCGCGCCGGTGACATAGCCGGCGCTGACCGTATGCACGAACTTGGCCTGCGCGACCGGGTTGAACAGCACTGCCATGAAGTCGACCACTTCCATGCGCATCGTGTCCGGGTTGAACACCGCGCCGGTGGGGTTCTGCATCCAGCCGTTGGCGATCAGGATCCACAGCGCCGACAGGTTGGTGCCCAGCGCCATCAGCCAGGTGATGGTGAGGTGTTGCACGCGCGACAGGCGGTTCCAGCCGAAGAAGAACAGGCCGACGAAGGTCGCCTCCAGGAAGAACGCCATCAGCCCTTCGATCGCCAGCGGCGCGCCGAACACGTCGCCGACATAGTGGCTGTAGTAGGACCAGCTCATGCCGAACTGGAACTCCATCACCACGCCGGTACCGACGCCCATCGCGAAGTTGATGCCGAACAGCGCCCCCCAGAACACCGTCATCCGGCGCCAGACATCGCGTCCGGTCATGACGTAGACGCTCTCCATGATCGCGATCATGAGAGACAGCCCGAGCGTCAATGGAACGAAGAGGAAGTGATACATCGCGGTCAGTGCGAACTGCAACCGTGACAGTTCTACGACGGTCGAGTCGATCATGGCGGGGCCATCTCGTTGAGTTTTCGGGAGCTTGTGATGTGATCGGGGCGGATGGTGCGCTCGGTATCGGATTGGAACAATGCGACGATTTGCCTCATCTCCGATGATGGGCCGCAGGTCGCGCCTGCCGACTACAATCGACGACCACCCGTACTGCCTGACGAGGGTGATTTGAGCGACATCGCGGCAACTTCCAGCGATACACCCGAACTGTGTCGACGACGCGTGAAATGGCTGGCGTCACTGGCTGGCGGCGCCCGGCGGGCCGATGCCGGGGCTGCGGCGGCAATCGGTGCATCCGGCGTGCTGCTGGTGATACAGGCGGCGGCGATCGCATGGCTGGTGCATGCCGCGTTCGAGCTGCATCGGCCAGTAGCCACGCTCTGGCCGGGCTTCCTTGCGCTGGCCGCCGTGCTCGCGGTGCGGCTCGGGCTGCAATCGGCCGCGCAGCTGCTGGCGGGACGAGTGGCTGACACCGCACGTCTGGCGCTACGTGGTTGGGTCTATCGCCAGGTAATGGAGCGCGGCCCGTTGTGGCTGCGGCAACGCCGTGTCGGCGAGCTGGGTGAATTGCTGCTCGCGCATGCCGATGCGCTGGAGGGCTATTACACCGGCTATCGACTGGCGCGCGTCGAGGTCGCGGTGGTGCCGTTGGCGATCCTGCTCGCGGTGGTCTGCGTCGATCGCGTGGTGCCGGTGATCCTGCTCGGCACCGCGCCGCTGATTCCTGTGTTCATGATGCTGGTGGGTTGGGGCGCCGAAGCCGCCGGCCGCGCGCAATTGGCCGAGCTGGCGCGCATGGGCGGGCATTTCGCCGATCGGCTCAAGGGGCTGGGATTGCTGCGCGTGTATGGCTGCGGTGAAGCCGAGCTGGCCGGCATCGAGACCGCCGCCGAAGGCGTGCGTCAGCGCACGCTCAAGGTGTTGCGGATCGCGTTCATGTCTTCGACCACACTGGAGTTCTTCGCTTCGGTGAGCGTGGCGATGGTGGCGTTGTATCTGGGCCTGGGTTATCTGGGGATGATCCCCTTGGCCGGCGCAGGTTCGCTGGGCGTCGGTGTGTTCTGCCTGCTGCTGGCCCCGGAGTTCCATGGGCCGATGCGACGGTTGGCCGCGCATTACCACGACCGTGCCAATGCGCTTGCGGCGGTTGCGGAAGTGGAGCGGCTGATCGGTGCGTCCGACACGTCGATGGCGGCGGACGACACGGCTCCGGCACGTGTGCTGGAAGTCGCCGAGCAGCATGCGCCGCTGTTGGAACTGCGGCATGTCATGCTGCGACCGATTGGCGCACCCGCTGCCGTGCTGCATGACGTGTCGCTTGCCTTGCAACCGGGACAGCGATTGGCACTGGTCGGCCCGAGTGGCAGCGGCAAGAGCACCCTGTTGGAAGTGATGGCTGGCTGGTTACCGCCAGAGCAGGGGCGTGCGCTGCTGCGGCCGGGCATGAAGGTCGGCTACGCCGGGCAACGCCCCTACCTGTTTCACGGCAGCATCGCCGACAACCTGCGCCTGGCGGATCCACAGGCCACGCGCGCTCGCTTGCAGGCGGTTGCGGAGGTCGCGCAGGTGATGCGTTTCGCCGAACACCTGCCGGACGGGTTGGACACCGTGATCGGCGAGCGTGGCTTCGGTCTATCCGGTGGCGAGGCACGACGCATTGCGCTGGCGCGACTGCTGTTGCGCGATCCGGATCTGTTGCTGCTCGACGAACCCACCGCCTTTCTGGATCCGGAGACAGAAGCCGACTTGCTGCACGCGCTGGCCGCCTACGCGCGTGGACGTGCAGTGGTGGTCGCAACGCACGGTGATGCCGCGATGGCTTGGGCGGATGTGGTGTATCGCCTGCCGTCGCAGCATGCCGATGCGGAGGGTGGGGCATGAGTCCGCCACGTGATGACCTCATTGATGTGTTCCTCCGCCACCGTCGTCGGCTGTTGCTTTCGGCGCTGCTGATGCTGGTGACGATGCTGGCCGGGGTAGCGCTGCTGGGCGTGTCTGGCGGCTTCCTGACCGCGGCGGCATTGGCCGGTGTGGCGGGTGGTGTGGCCGGTTTCAACTTCTTCTCGCCGTCTGCCGGCATTCGTGCATTGACCTTCGTGCGGATCGCCTCGCGCTACGGCGAGAAGTTGATCGGACACGACGCCACCCTTCGCATCGCTCGCGACCTGCGGGTGTGGTTTTTCCGCCGTGCCTTGCCGCTGGCGCCGGCCCGGTTGTCGGCCAGCCGCGTTGGCGAATTGATGGCGCGGTTGATGTCGGACATCGGTGAGGTTGACGGACTGACGGTGCGTGCGTTGGCACCGCTGACGGCACTGCTCGGTATCGGCGTAGTGGGTGTGGTGGCGGCCGCATTGATCTACGGACCGGCGGCGGTGTTGATCGCAACGACGGGATTGGCGATCGGCCTGCTGGTGCCATCACAGGTCGCGCGTGGCGCGCAGGCACGCGAACAGCTGCGCGCGACGCAGCGCACCGAGTTGCGCACGCTGGCGTTCGAGGGGCTCGAAGGCGCGGCCGACCTGCGCGCGGTGCAGGCCGAGCCGGATTGGATCGCACGTGTGGCACAAGCTGCCGAACAGGTGGCGCAAGGAGATCGCCGTCAGCGTCGTCGGCTTGTCGCGGGTAACGCACTGCATCTGGCCTGTGGTGGCATCGGCTTGCTGGCGATGCTGTATCTGGCGTTGTCGGCGGCCGAGCAGCGCGTGATCGCGCCGGAAATGGCGGCGGCGCTGGTATTCCTGATGCTGGCGTTGCTGGAAGTGTCAGCCGGCGCCGGTTTGGCCTGGCAGGCGCTGCAATCCGGGCGCGTCGCCGCGCAGCGATTACAGACGATCGTGGAACAGCCGGTCAGCGTGGTCGATCCGGCGATATCGACCGCACCACCGACACGCGGTGAGATCCGCTTCGAGAATGTGCGTTTCGCCTGGTCCGGGAGCGGGCGCGTGCTGCTGGATGGTCTGGATCTGCGTGTCGTGCCTGGTGAGCGCATCCTCATCAGCGGCGATAGCGGCTGTGGCAAGACGACCCTGTCCTCGCTGCTGTTGCGTCTGTGGGATCCGTCGGAAGGGCGGGTGAGTTACGGCGGCGTCGACCTGCGCGAGATGGCACAGGCAGCGTGGCATCGCTGCATTGCCTGGTTGCCGCAGAACGCGCCGGTGTTCGCCGGTACCCTGCGCGAGAACCTCGCCATCGGTGATCCGCAGGCCGACGAAGCTGCGATGTGGTCGGTGCTGGAGCAGGTCCGAATGCATGAATGGGCGCAGCATCAAGGTGGCCTGGATGCCTGGATCGGCGAAAACGGCGCCACGATGTCCGCCGGTCAGGCGCGCCGTCTGGCGCTGGCCCGTGCGCTGCTACGCAACACCCCGGTGATGCTGCTCGACGAGCCCACCGAAGGTCTCGACGTCGATACCGCACATGCGCTGCTGCGCGATCTGGCGCAGGCACTGGGTGAACGCACGCTGGTGATGATCAGCCATGACGAACTGCCTGAAGGTGTGGTGCACCGGCGCTATCGGATGCAGGACGGGAAGCTTCACGCACTGTGAACCGCCGTCACAGCTGTGTAGCTGGCTTTCGTCAAAGATTTGACAGTCGGATTGCTCCATTCGACACTCGCGAAAGCGCTTGTTCGTCCTGCAGTGGAACGAGATGCGGACGGCCACGGCATGGGCCGTGGTATCGGTTGTTTTATGGATCAAGGAGAGATTGATGTCTTTCGGCATGCTTCGCGCCATGCTCGTTGTGGTCGCCGGTGCGACGCTGGCAGCCTGTGCCCATTCCACCCCCGTCAGCAAGGAGCCCACCATGACGGCCACCACCGCATCCACTTCCACCGTTCCCATCGAGCCTGTCAAACAGTGGCCACTTAAGTTCAAGCGGCATAGTTTTGGCGTGTATTGCTATGACACCTATGGCTGTAAGGTCTGGTATGCAAATACCTGGCAGGCCTTGAGGGGGGAGGCCAAACTGCAGCCCCCTTCGGACAGCTATGGTCCTGATTATCAGAGGAACTGGAGTGGCACCCATATTGATATCAGAAATTTCCCTCCGCCGGCACAGGTCACATGGCGTTCGAAGGATGGGCAATCACACGAGGCTCTAATCGATATTGGAGAGATATTCAAGGATGAATTGATCAGGCATAACCTGTCTCGTGAAGAAATGGCGGATGTGCCAAATGGGAGATATGAGTTTGATCCGGCCATCTTGATGGAGGTGAACGATCGTACGATTCGGATCTATATGCGCGCCTTCATTTCGACGAAGCACCTGCAGAAGCCCGGTAATCCCGAGAGTAACTTTCGCAATGATTTGATCCTGATCAAAACCTTTACCTACTGAGCACAAGGAGTGATGCCGTGGGCGAATTGTTCAAGGGTGGTACGTCTCGTCCCGTGACGAATGAGGAGCTGGGACTCTATGAGCAGTCTCAAGCACAGCAGGCAAGGCACCTAGTTCCAATACTTCAGCGAGCTGAAAATAATCATGAATATATGTTTGTTGCCATGTTCGATGGAACTGGGCAGGATGCTAATAATCAAAGGCAACTGCCCTCCAATGTGGGTGTTCTGAAAGCGCAGATTGAAGAAATTGGGCAAAATCCTGATTTGCGAATTGGTTATAAGTATGTTGAAGGCATTGGTACCCAAGCGAACCCATTGACACGCACTTTGGATGGCGCTCTTGCCTATACCTGGGACGACAAGATCGAGAAGGCATATACGGGGCTTGTTCAGCAGGCAAAAATTTGGCGAGAGCAAGATCCAGACGCCGAGATTCGTATCGCTGAAGTCGGTTATAGCCGCGGTGCTGTTCTCGCGCCAGGATTCGCCAGGTTGGTTGATCAGTACGGTATTGCCCGCCCGGACGGCCTGAGCTTCGGCCGCGACGCCCAAGGCAACATCACCGTCCAGAGTCCACACCCACCGCTGGTGCCACCGGGCGAAGTCGCACAGGCGATGGGGTTGTTCGACCCGGTCGGAACCAACATGCCGAAGAACTACGATGCCCGGCTGCCGCCATCGGTCATCAGTGCCTTCTCGATGATGGCGGCGAACGAGCAGCGCAAGGTATTTCCGCACGAGACCATCGTGGCTCCGGCGTTGAGCGCGGATGCGCGCTTCCTCAATGTTCCGGTGCCGGGTGGACACTCCAACGTGGGCGGTGGCAACGGCGAAGGCGGCCTGGAAGCTTTGGCCTTCAACCAGATGGCCGATTATCTGAACGGCCTGCGCGATGCACCTTTGTTCGAGCACCGCTCGCTGCCCGATGACCCATCGCAGTACACCGTCTATCAAGCGCGTGGCGCAACTGCGTTGCCGGGGCTGGACCACGACGGGCAACGCGATCTGCGCGAAGAACTGGCGAACTGCAAGATCGTCGATCCGTGTCGTGATGCGGAACCGATGAACCAGGACTTGGCCGGAAAGTTCGAGTATCGGAGTCTGCAGCCGTCAGCCCACGTGCCGGAATTCCTGACGGCGCATACGCTGCAGGCGCCGAATGATCCGGTAGATCGACGTGTATCGCCAGAGGATCCCGCGCACCCGGATCACAGCATGTTGGAGCAGATCAGGCAGGGTGTGCGCGATATAGACACGGCCCACGGCAGGAGCTACGACGAGACCAGCGAGCGCCTGAGTCGCAGCCTGCTGGCCGCCAGCAAAGACAATCGCGAGCTGTATCCCGGCCGTAAGGTTCCACTGGCGGGCAATGCACTGGAACGTGTCGATCATGTGCTGCTCGGCAAGGACGGCCGGTTCGCCTTCGCGGTGCAGGGTGATCCAAGTGATCCCGCGCACAAGCGCGCTGCGGTGGATGTCGAGCAAGCGGTGCATACACCGCTGGAGCAATCCGATACGAAGCTGGAAGCCGCGAATCAGGTGATCTCGCAGGAGTTGCAGCAGACCCGAGAACAAGCGCTACAGCAACAGCAGGCAGATAGATCGGTCGCGCCGGCGATGTCACTGTGATTTTCCTGCGACCAGTGTTAAGCACGAGCCTGTAGAGCGTCGAAGAACCTTCGTGCCGCCGCTAAAACCATGGAGGATGATCAACCCGATGTGCCGCAAGCCGGTGTTGTGCAGCCGCGAAATCGCACGCAGCTTTGGAAAGCTGTAGCAGCACAGCGAGGCGGTGCGCGCTTGCCCCACAGCCTGCCCTGGGCGAAGATCGCGGTCTATTCGATAGGGAGTTGTCGATGATGACTAGGTACGGAATCGCCATGGCTTGCGGTCTACTGGCCGGCGCGACTACTGCGGTAGCGGGTGCTGAAGAGGCGAAGGTCGCCGCGTTCAATACTCAGGTGCAGGTGGAGATCGCGGCCGATGGCCAGGCGCATGCGACCAGCATCGATCGGCGGCTGCCGGATGCCTTGCGCGGGCCGATCGAGCGCCAGGTCGAGAAGTGGCGTTTCGCGCCACCGCAGGTGAATGGTCATGCCGTTGCAGCGACGACATATGTCCGCTTGACGGCTTGTCTTGTGCCTTCCGAGGGTGACGCGATGCGATTGGCGGTTGCCTACAGTGGCCATGGCCCCGGTTCGGATCCAAATCCTGAGTTCCTGGCGCCCCGCTATCCGGTCGCTGCTCTTCGTGGAGGTGTTTCGGCGAACCTGCAGTTGCAGTACGTGGTGCAGGGCGACGGCAAAGCAGTGTTGGAGAAAGTCGACTTCGATTCGCCGATCAGTTCGGCTGCACGTCGCGGGTTCGAGGATTCGGCGCGGCAGTGGCTGAAGGGGCAGCGTTTCAAACCCGAATCGATCGATGGCACACAAGTGGCCACGCGAATGCAGATGCCGATGAACTTCAGTATCGGAACGCCGCTTGCCTCTATGAATCAAGCTGAGCGCGAAGTACGGAAGATGCGTGAGCACTACATGGCCGAGCAGGCATTGTCGCCAGCTTGTATCGCAGCGAGTGGCCAATTGCCTTCCAGCGAGGAATTCGCGCTGGACTCGCGGATAGAGGTGGATCCGCGCGGTTGATGCCGTGTGGACCAACTCATCTCAGGATGTGTCGAGGAACTTCCCGATCAGGGCGAATCCACGCGATTAAGCCCGGGCCGGGTGTGCACATCATGCCTGTGTGATGGTCGGGCAGCCGGCATCCAGCGTCGGCTGGCTGCCCAGAACGACAACGCCAGCAGACTGACGGTCGAACCCAGAAGGCACACGCCATTCCAGCCGGCATGGGCGTAAGCGAACGTGGCACCGATGGCGCCCAGGCCGCTGCCGACTGCGTAGAACAGCATGTACAGGCCGATCATCCGGCCGGAGGCTTCCGGGCGCGCGTCGAGGATCATGCTCTGGTTGGTGACATGAAGTGCCTGTCCGCCCAGGTCGAGCACCACGATGCCGATGATCAGTGCCCATAGCGAAACATGCAGGGCGGACAGCGGCCACCAGGCCAGCAGCAAGGCGGCCAGTGCCAGCAGGCTGGTGCGCTGTCCAAGTCCCAGGTCGGCCAGGCGTCCGGCACGCGTGGCGGCCAGTGCACCGGCTGCGCCTGCCAGGCCAAACGCGCCGATCATCGTGTGCGAATAGCGATAGGGCGGTGCGCTCAGCACCAGCGTCAATGCACTCCAGAAAATGTTGAATGCGGCAAACATCAGCAACGCCAGCATGCCGCGGATCTGCAGCGTGCGTTCCGTGCGCAGCAACGTGAACATCGAGCCCAGCAGCGCCGGATACCGGGGCGTGTTCGCCTGCGCGGTGGGGGATGGAAGTCTGCGCCACAGCAGGTAGGTGAATCCAAGTTGGATCACCGCCGCGCAGAGATAGACCCCGCGCCATCCGAATGGGGCGCTGACAGCGCCAGCGAACACCCGGGCCAACAGCAGGCCGACGAATACGCCGCCCTGGGCGGCTCCGACCACCGCTCCGCGTTCGGAGGGTGCGGCGATACTTGCGGCGTAGGCGATCAGGCCTTGAGTCATCGCAGTGCCGAGCAGGCCGACGCTGAGCATGCCGATCACCAGGGTCGGCAAGAGCCTGGCGTACCCGACCAGCACCAATGCACCGACCAGTCCCAGCGATTGCACGATCATCAGCGACCGGCGGTCGAACCGATCACCCAGGGGGACCACGAGTAGCAACGCCAACGCACATCCCGCCTGGGTTGCGGTGACCACCGCGCCGACGAAGGCGGCATCAATGGCGAAGTCACGGGCCAGCGTATCCAGCAGCGGTTGCGCGTAGTAGACGTTTGCCACGCTCACCCCGCATGCGAGGGCGAACAGAAGCCGCAGGCTCCTGGGCAGGTGCTGATGTGACGTGGGCGTTTCGGTGGTGATCGATGGCGCGGTAGAGGGGCGAGGCTTGTTCATTACAATGTGGTTTCATAATGAAACTTGATGCATCCTGAGGTTTCTGGTTTTAAAATGCAACCAGTGTCCATGAGTCCTGTCCATGCCCCGTCCATCCGCGAGTCGTGAAACCTGTCCTGTCGCCCGGTCGCTTGAACTGATTGGCGACCACTGGTCGTTGCTGGTCGTCCGTGACGCCTTCGATGGAGTCCGTCGCTTCGGTGATTTCCAGCGCAGCCTGGGCGCGGCGCGCAACATCCTTTCCGATCGCCTGCGGCGATTGGTGGAGGGCGGCATCCTGGAGACGCAGCCGGCTTCCGATGGATCGGCTTATCAGGAGTACGTGCTGACGGAACGCGGCAAGCGCCTGTTCCCGCTATTGGTGGCGTTGCGGCAGTGGGGCGAGCAGGAGCTGTTCGCGCGTGGCGAACGCCACTCGGTGCTGGTCGATGGCCGGAATGGGCACGCGGTGGAGCTGATGATCCCCATGGCATCGGACGGGAGCCCGCTCCCATCCGGTGCCGCAGTGGTGAAAAAACCCTGAGGTTCGTCGCTTACGAACCGGAGTCGATTTGAAGCGCATCCAGGAACTTGCGCACCGCTGGCCCGAAGCGATCGAAATCGACTAGGAACGCGTCATGTCCCTGTGGCGAGTCCAGGCCAATGAACTGCGCATCGGCACCGCCCCGGCGCAGGCCTTCGGCGATCTGTTCCTGCTGCTGTACCGGGAACAGGATGTCGGTGTTGGCGCCGATCGCCAGCGCCTTGCCGACCTTGATCCTGGCCAGCCCGGCCAGCGCGTCGCCGTTGGCGTATTCGGCCAGGTCGAACCAGTCCATCGAGCGGCTCAGGTACAGATAGCAGTTCGGGTCGAAGAAGCGCACGAAGCGGCGCGCGTGGCCTTCCAGGTAACTTTCGACCTGGAATTCCAGGCCAAACGGATCCTCGTCGGCCTGGTCCGAATCCAGCCGCACGCGCCCGAAACGGCCGTCCCATTCCAGTGCCGAGCGGTAGGTGATGACGCCCAGCTTGCGTGCCATGCGCATGCCGTTCTCGGGATAGCGCGATTCGTTGTAGTCGCCACCGTTCCAGTCCGGGTCCAGGCGGATCGCCTCGCGTTGCAGCGAGCGGATCGCGATCGAGAACGGCAGTGCCTGCGCACTGCCGGAGATGTTGATGTGGCTGCGGGCGATGCCAGGGTGGTGCAGCAACAGCGCCAGTGCGGTCATGCCGCCCATCGAGTTGCCGATCAGGCAGGCCAGTTGTTCGATGCCGAGCGCATGCACCACCGAAGCGGCGGCATCGGCGATGTCTTCGATCGACAGTTCCGGAAAGACCAGGCGATAAAGCTCGCCCGTGTCCGGATTGATCGAGGCCGGCCCGGTCGAGCCCTTGCAGGCGCCGAGCGAGTTCACGCAGACCACGAACCAGCGATCGGTATCGATCGGTTTGCCAGGACCGAGCATCGCCTCCCACCAGCCGTTTTCGGGGTTGCCGGCGTTGCGTGCGGCATGCGCGTTCGGCGACAGGCCGGTGACGATCAGGATCGCGTTGCCGCGCTGGGCATCGGGTTCGCCCCAGGTTTCGTAGGCGATGCGCGCGCCATGCAGCTCGCCGCCGCGCTTCATCGGGAAGGGTGAGGGCAGGGCGTGGAACTGGCTTGCGGGCGGGATGAATTCGGTCATCCGGGGATTCTAGCCAAGCTTGGCATTGCAATTACCGTCGTTGCCGGCACGCGGTGTCGTATCGGCGATGGGATGTTCTGCCTGCGAAGCAGATCGTAGGAGCGGCGTCAGCCGCGATGGAGCCTTCCTGGAACGGCCTCATCGCGGCTGACACCGCTCCTACAAGTTAGTCAGCCAAGTTAGTCAGCGGCCACCGATGACCAACTCGACTGGCGTCTCGCGCGGCAGTTTTACCCGCACCGGCACCGATTCGATATCACCGTCCTCGCGCATCGCGTTGCCGCTCGCGGACAGGCGCGCGAACACTTCGACTTCGCTCAGCGCCGACAGCTTCTGGGTCGGCATCGGGCTGTCGCCATCGTCGAGCGTCACCGTCAGCGGCAGCTCCTGCAGCGCGTGTTTTTCGACCGCGACCGGCATCGGTGGGCCGCCGGGGATGCGCGCGATCACGAACACGCTGGCATCGCCGCGCAGGCGCACGCGTGCGGCGAAGTCCGGGTCAAGTGCGACTTTGACCGTGAGGGTTGTTTGCGCGGGAGCAGGGGAATCCAGTGGTGGCTCGCCGGCTTCACCGCGTGCCAGGTTGATCTGTTCGAGCAGGCTGGCGCGGGTACCGGCATCCACTTCCGACAGCAGCGGTTGCCAGGTCTGCGCTGATTGCGCCGGCTGTCCGGCCTGACGCTGCGCCACGCCCAGGAACCAGCGTGCGCGCTGGTGGGTCGGCTGCAGCACGAGCGCGCGTTCGAGCAGTTGCACAGCGGTGGCGTCCAGGCGCTGGTCCGGCGCAGCCAGCATGCGCGACTGCGCTGCGGCCACCATCACTTCCGGTTGATCGGGCGCGAGTTCAAGCGCATGTGCGAATGCATCGCGTGCCTCGGTAAATTTCTGTTGACTGATCAGCGAGCGTCCCAGCAGCAGCCAGCCTTCGACCTGGTTGGGATCGCGCTGGAGGGCCGCGCGCAGTTGCACGATGGCTTCATCAAGACTGCGCGGCTGCGACTCGGCCTGCGTAGGAGCATCCAATGCCGCCGGTGTACCAACGATGCGGTACAGCGCGAAGCTGGCCACGCCCAGCAACACCACGCCGGTCAGCACCACGCCTCGCGACTGGCGCCACAACGGTCGCAACACGGCGCCGAGCGCTGCGATCGTCAATACGGCGGCAATGGTGGCGAACAGGGGCGTCACCATTCCTGATCGTCGCCAGCAAGCGGCACGCGGCCATCGCGATGCCGCCGGAGCATGCGCAGCACGATCATCACGCCGATCAACAGCAGCGCCAGCGGGCCGAACCACAGCAGCCAGGTACGCTGCTCCAACTGCGGGCGATACAGCACGAATTCGCCATAGCGCTCGACCAGGAACTGCTTGATCTGTGCGTCGCTGCGGCCGCGTTGCATCAGGTCGAGCACTTCGCGGCGCAGATCGTGGGCGATCTGCGCGTTGGAGTCGGCCAGCGACTGGTTCTGGCACTGCACGCAGCGCAGCTCGGCGGTCAATGCGTGGAAGCGCGCCTCTTCGGCGGCACTGCGATAGTGCAGCGGCGTGGGATCGCCTAGCGGTTCGGCGAAGGCCGGCGCGGCCAGCAGCACCAGCAGCAGCCAGAGCTTCTTCATTGCGCGGCGTTCAACGTGTGCGGCGGCGGTGCGGCGCTGCGTTCGGCCTTCTGCAGTGCCGGCAGCAACTGTTTCTGGATCACCTCGTCGGTGAGCGCGCCGCTGTACTTCCAGCGCACGATGCCGCTGCCGTCGACCAGGAAGGTCTCCGGCGCGGCGGCCACGCCCCAGTCGATCGCGGTGCGGCCTTCCGGGTCGGCCAACACCAGGAAGAACGGATTGCCGAGCTGCTCCAGCCAGTGCAGCGCGTCTTCGCGGTCATCCTTCCAGTTGTAGCCGATCACGCGCACGCGCTTGCTCAGCGCGAACCGGGTCAACACCGGGTGCTCGACCCGGCAGGCGGGACACCAACTGCCCCAGACGTTGAGCACATAGGGCGCGCCGAGCAGGTCGCGGGCGTGCGCGCGGACGCCGGGATCGTGCAGCAGCGGCAGGTCGAAATCGGGCGCAGGCTTGCCGATCAGTGCCGACGGCAGCGCATCGCGATCGGCATCGCCGGAACGCTTCACCGCGTACACCAGCAGCGCGGCCATCGCCACGAACAGCAGTACGCCGGCGACGATCGCAACAGTCGGCAGGCGACGGGAATTCGTATGGGGCATCAGGATTTCTCCGGGGTACGGCGGAAGCGCCGGTCGGCAGCAGTGACGAATCCGCCCAGCGCCATCAGCAGTGCGCCCAGCCAGATCCAGCGCACGAACGGCTTGAGGTGGGCGCGCACCGCCCAGGCATCGTTGCCCAGTGGTTCGCCGAGCGCAACGTAGATGTCGCCGAACAGGCCGGGATGGATGCCGGTCTCGGTCATGACCTGGCCGCCACTGGCGTAGCGGCGCTTCTCCGGGTGCAGCGTGGTGATCAGGCGGTCGTTGCTCAAGACGCTGAGCGTGGCGCGATCGGATAAATAGTTCGGCCCCTGTTTCTCATCGAGATGGTCGAAGCGCAGCTCGTAGCGCCCCAGCGACAGCGACTGGCCGGGAGCAAGCGCGACCTCGCGCTGTACGCTCAACGATTCCACCAGCAGTGCACCGGCCAGGAACACGGCGATGCCGACATGAGCCAGACACATGCCGAGCATCTCGGCAGTGAAGCGGCGGCCCTGCGCCTGCCAGCGGCTGGCAACAAACCGTAGCGTGCCGAGCACTACCCAGGCTGCGCCGAGTACACCGAACGCCGCCTTGAGCTTGCCCTGTGGCGCCACGAACCACGCCAACCCAGCGGCGACCACGGCCAGCAGCGCCCATGGCAGCAGCATCGCCAGCGGACGCGAGGCTTGCTCGCGCTGCCAGCGCGTCAGCGGACCGAACGGCACCAAGGCCACCAGTGGCGCCATCAGCAACACGAACAGCGTGCCGAAGTACGGCGGTCCCACCGAGAGCTTGCCCAGATTCAACGCATCGGCCAGCAGCGGATACAGCGTGCCCAGCAGCACCATCGCGCAGGCGCAGCTCAGCAGCAGGTTGTTGAGCAGCAGCAGGGTTTCGCGCGAATAGCCGGCAAACGGCGCGCGTGCCGCGCTGTTCGGGCTTTCCAGGCGTGGCGCGCGCAGCACGTACAGCAGCAGCGAACCGCCCACCACCAGCAGCAGGAAGATCAGGATGAACAACCCGCGCGAGGGATCGGCGGCGAAGGCGTGCACGCTGGTCAGCACGCCCGAGCGCACCAGGAAGGTGCCGAGCAACGACAGTGCGAACGCGGCGATCGCCAGCAGCAGCGTCCAACCGGCGAAGCTGCCGCGCTTCTCGGTCACCGCCTGCGAGTGCAGCAGCGCGGTACCTGCCAGCCACGGCATGAAGCTGGCGTTCTCGACCGGATCCCAGAACCACCAGCCGCCCCAGCCCAGCTCGTAATAGGCCCACCAGCTGCCGAGCGCGATGCCGATCGTCAGGAAACCCCAGGCGATGTTGGTCCACGGCCGTGTCCAGCGCAGCCACTGTGTATCGATGCGACCTTCCAGCAATGCGGCGATCGCGAATGCGAACGGCACCACGAAGCCGACATAGCCGGTATAGAGCATCGGCGGATGCACGATCAGCCCCGGATCCTGCAGCAGCGGATTGAGGTCGCCACCTTCCGCAGGGGCGGGCAGCAGCCGTGCGAACGGATTGGAGGTGAACAGCAGGAAGGCGAGGAAGCCGAGACTGACGATCGCCATCACGCCGAGCACCCGTGCGATCACGCGCTCGGGCAAGTGGCGCGAAGCCAGTGCCACTGCTGCGGTCCACAGCGCGAGCACCAGCGTCCACAGCAGCAGCGAGCCCTCGTGCGCACCCCACACTGCCGAGTAGCGGTATGCCAGCGGCAGCAGCGAGTTGGAATTCTCGGCGACGTAGCGCACCGAGAAGTCCTGCACCACGAAGGCATGCGTCAGCACCGCGAAAGCACCGGCCACCAGCGCCAGCTGTGCGAACGCGGCGGGACGCGCCACCGCCATCCACGCCGAGTTGCCCCGCTGTGCCCCGGCCAGCGGCAGCACCGCCTGCAGCAGTACGACCAGCAGAGCGAGGATGAGGAAGACTTGACCTAGTTCAGGGAGCATGGCGGGACCGGGGACTCGGGACCGGGGACCCGGGAAAATCAAATGCCAAAGCGGCCGCAATACCGCGAACTCCGCTTTTCCGGGTCCCCGGTCCCGGGTCCCGGGTCCCGGCCTCACAGAGCCTCACTGCATCCCCTCCACCACCTGATGCTTCTTATGCGCCGCGCCCATCTTGTCGGCCACTTCCTTGGGCATGTAGGTCTCATCGTGCTTGGCCAGCACGTCCTCGGCGACGAACACCCCGTCCTGCATGCGGCCGGTGGCGATCACCGCCTGACCCTCGCGGAACAGGTCCGGCAGGATCCGGTCGTAGCTGACCAACAATTGCCCATCACCATCGGTGACCCGGAAATGCGCCTGCAGCGAACCTGCCGCACGCTGGAACGAGCCCTTCTCGACCATGCCGCCAAGCCGGAAGCGGGCATGGGCCCCGGCCTCGCCGCGCAGTACTTCGGACGGGGTATAGAGGTAGGCGACATTGCGCTGCAGCGCCATCGCCACCAGCGTGGTGGTCAGCCCGCCGGCGAACACCAGCGCCAGCACCCACAGCAGGCGCTTGCGCCGCACCGGGTTCACCGCACCAGCTCCGCATCGCGGGGCGTGGCGGCCTTGTCGCGCTGGCGCTGACGGCGGGTCCTGGCCTGGCGCAGCGCGCGCCGGATCTGCCAGCGCGCCGCCAGGAAGTCCCAGGCCAGCACCAGCACGAACACCGCATAGGCGGCGATGACATAGGGCAGGTAGTTCATGCGCGCTCCTCGGCCAGCTTGCCAACCCAGTCCTTGCCGGCCTCGCGGCGCAGGTTGTCGGCGCGGGCGCGCACCAGCAGCGAGCCGGCGAACCAGAACTTGGTGGCGAACACCATCAGCCACAGCGGCGCCAGCATGCTCGGGTCCATGCTCGATTCGCCGAACAGGCGGATGGTCTGGCCCTGGTGCAGCGAGTTCCACCACACCACCGAATAGCGGATCACCGGCAGCAGCGCCACGCCGACGATCGCCAGCAGCCCGGCCGCGCGAGCGGCGTTGCGGTGGTCGTCGATCACCTGGTACAGGCCGATCACGCCCAGGTACAGGAACAACAGGATCAGCTCGGTGGTCAGGCGCGGGTCCCAGTCCCACCAGGTGCCCCACATCGGCTTGCCCCAGAGGCTGCCGGTCAACAAGGTGATGAGGGTGAAGGCGGCGCCGATCGGCGCACAGGCCATCGCCAGGATCTCGCACAGCTTGATCCGCCAGATCAGCGCGATCGCTGCGTACAGCGCCATCAGCCCGAACACGAACAGGCTCATCCAGGCACTGGGCACGTGGATGTAGAGGATGCGGAAGCTGTCGCCCTGCTGGTAATCGGCCGGCACCACGAACAGCGCCTGCCACAGGCCGAACCCGCACAGCACCAGCGCGGCGGCATAGCACCACGGCGCCCAGCGCCTGGCGAAGCGATCGAAGTGCGGGGGCGAGCCGAGTTGGTGGAACCAGCGGACGACAGGATTCATGCGATGGCGATGGGCTCTCGTTTCAGAAGTTCCGGTCAACTCAGCGAGATGCGGATCGCGGCTGCCGCGGCCAGTGGCGCCAGCACCAGCCCTGCGACCAGCCCCGCACCCAGCAACAACAACGCACCCACCGCATCCAGTCCCTGCGCGCTGGCGGCGACACTGCCGGCGCCGAACACAAGTACCGGTACATACAGCGGCAACGCCAACAACGCAACGAGAATACCAGAGCGTTTCATGGTGACCGTCAGTGCGGCCACCACCGCGCCCAGCAGACTCAGCAGCGGCGTTCCCAGCGCCAACGATGCCAGCAGCATCGGCAATTGGTCATGCGGCAGGTGCAGCAATTCGCCCAGCAGCGGCGCGGCCACGATCAGCGGCAACGCGCTGGTGGCCCAGTGCAGCAGCACGCGCACCAGGATCAGCCAGGCCAGCGGCACCGGCGCGAGCAGCCATTGCTCCATCGAGCCATCCTCGACGTCGCCACGGAACAGCGAGTCCAGCGACAGCAGCCCGGCCAGCAGCACCGCCAGCCACATCACCGCTGGCGCGGCCTGTCCCAGCAGATCCGGACGGGTGCCCAGGCCGAGCGCGAACAGCACCACGATCAGCAGCGCGAACAGCACCGGCTGCAGCGCATCGCCGCGACGGCGCCACAGCAGCCGCAGGTCGCGGGTGACCAGCGCCCGCGTGGCGTGCCACAACGACGGAGTGGGCGAGGGCACGCTCATGCCTGCTCTCCCAGCACCAGCATGCGGGTGCGTACCGGCGGCGCGGCATAGGCGCCATGGGTGGTCACCAGTGCGCCGCCACCGCCGCGCAGGTGTGCGGAAATCATCCGGTTGACCAGGTTGATGCCGTCCAGGTCGAGGTTGGCGTAGGGCTCGTCGAGCAGCCACAGCGGTGCTGGCGACAGCCACAGTCGTGCCAGCGCCAGACGCTTCTTCTGTCCGGCCGAGAGCTGCCGCACCGGCGTGTCCTCATAGCCGGCCAGGCCGACGATCGCCAGCGCGCTGCCGGGCATCTGCTTGGCGCGACGGCCATGCAGACCACACAGGAAGTGCAGGTTCTCCAGCGTGGTCAGGTCGGCTTTCAGGCCCGGCAGGTGGCCGAGATAGGCGATGAAGCGGCTGCGGTCGCCACGTCGGGCGGGGCGGCCATCGATCTCGATCCGGCCCGATTCCATATGCAGCAGACCTGCCAGCAGGCGCAGCAGCGTGGTCTTGCCGGCGCCGTTGTCGCCCTGCACCAGCAACGCTTCGCCAGTATCGACATGGAAATCGACCGGGCCGAACACCGGCTCTTCATTACGAGTGAAGGCCAGCGCATGCGCGGCGAGCAGGGGCGGCGCGGAGTACAGCGGATCGGTCATCGGGGAGCGGCGCCAGGCAGGCGTGGAGGCGGGCGGCATTGTAGCCGGGACTCGGGTTCGGGGACTTGGACTGGACGGGCGAAAGGCCGCCTCGGAAACAATGCTGTTGTGGGAGGGACTTCAGTCCCGACGGGCTTTACCGGCTTTCTTGTCGGGGCTGAAGCCCCTCCCACAAAAAACCGAAGCAGGAACATCCCAAGAACTTGACCAAGCAGCGAAGCCTGATGATGTTTCTCCCGAATCCCGAATCCCGAATCCCGACTTTTAAGTAAACTCGCGCCTCCCCCCGATGCACCGGACCGCGCGATGCCCCTGACGACCAAGCTGCCCAAGGTAGGCACCACCATCTTCACCGTGATGTCGCAGTTGGCGGCCGAGCACGGTGCGGTCAACCTCGGTCAGGGCTTCCCGGACTTCGCCGTGCCGCCGCGCCTGATCGACGAACTCGACAAGGCGATGCGCGCCGGCCACAACCAGTACCCGCCGATGACCGGCGTGGCACCGCTGCGCCAGGCCATCGCCGGCAAGGCACTGCGCTGCTACGGCGCGCAGGTCGATGCCGACACCGAGATCACCGTGACCAGCGGCGCCACCGAGGCGATCTTCAACGCGATCCATGCGGTGGTGCGCCCGGGCGAGGAAGTGGTCGTGCTCGACCCGGCCTACGACTGCTACGAGCCGGCGATCGATCTGGCCGGCGCGCGCGCCGTGCATGTGCCGCTGGACCCGCAGACCTTCGCCCCGGACTGGGACAAGGTGCGTGCGGCGATCACACCCAAGACCCGGCTGCTGATGATCAACAGCCCGCACAACCCGTCAGGCGCGATGTTCTCTGCCGACGACATGCGCGCGTTGGCCGAGCTGCTGCACGGCACCGACATCTTCCTGATCTCCGACGAGGTCTACGAGCACATCGTGTTCGACGGCCGCCGTCACGAGTCGGTGCTGCGCTGGCCGGAACTGCGCGAGCGCGCCTTCGTCATCTCCAGCTTCGGCAAGACCTACCACTGCACCGGCTGGAAGATCGGTTACGCGATCGCGCCGCCGGCGCTGACCGCCGAGTTCCGCAAGGTCCACCAGTACAATACCTTCGCGACCTTCGCCCCGGCCCAGCATGCCTTCGCCGCGATGGTGCGCGACGAGCCGGAGCACGACGAGCAGCTTGGCGCGTTCTACCAGGCCAAACGCGACCGTTTCCGCGAGCAGTTGCTGACCACCCGGCTCAAGCCGCTGCCGGTGCCGGGCGGCTACTTCCAGTTGGTGGACTACTCGGCGGTCAGCGACCTGCCGGACACCGAGTTCGTGAAGTGGCTGACCATCGAGAAGGGCGTCGCCGCGATTCCGCTGTCGCCGTTCTACGAGACCCCGCCGGCAGGCCAGCGTCTGGCACGGCTGTGCTTTGCCAAGAACGAAGCGACGCTGGATGCGGCGATCGAGCGGCTGCAGAAACTTTGAGTTGAAACTGCTCCTCTGTGGGAGGGGCTTCAGCCCCGACGGACTTTCCCGGTAAAGCTCGTCGGGGCTGAAGCCCCTCCCACAGAGGAGCGAAGCACCGATCCGAGGACCCCTCATGCAAGATTTGCGTATTTCCCTAGTCCAGGGCGCCACCCGCTGGCACGATCCGGCCGGCAACCGTGAGTACTACGGCGCGCTGCTGGCACCGTTGGCTGGGGTGACCGATCTGGTGATCCTGCCGGAGACCTTCACCAGCGGCTTCTCCAACGATGCGATCGATCGCGCCGAAGGCATGGAGGGCCCGACCGTGGCCTGGATCCGCGAGCAGGCGGCCCGGCTGGGTGCGGCGATCACCGGCAGCGTGCAACTGCGCACCTCCGAAGGCGTGTTCAACCGGCTGCTGTTCGCCACACCCGATGGCGCACTGTCCCACTACGACAAGCGTCACCTGTTCCGCTACGCCAACGAGCACAAGCGCTACGCGGCCGGCCGCGACCGGCTGACGGTGGAGTGGAAGGGCTGGCGGATCAATCCGCAGGTCTGCTACGACCTGCGCTTCCCGGTGTTCTGCCGCAATCGCTTCGATGTGGAGCGTCCCGGGCAGTTGGATTTCGACCTGCAGATCTTCGTCGCCAACTGGCCGTCCGCGCGCGCCTACCCATGGAAGACGCTGCTGCGCGCACGCGCGATCGAGAACCTGTGCTACGTCGCCGCGGTCAACCGGGTCGGCGTGGACGGCAACGAGCTGCACTATGCCGGCGACAGCGCGGTGATCGATTTCCTCGGCCAGCCGCAACTGGAAATCCGCGAGCGCGAGCAGGTGGTGACCACCACGATTTCGGCCGCAGCGCTGGCCCAGCACCGCGAGCGCTTCCCGGCGATGCTGGATGCCGACACGTTTGAACTGACCGAGTCCTAAGGCTATATCGCCATTTGCTTCACGCAGGAGCGGCTTCAGCCGCGATAGGGCTTTCCCGGCGATGTTTGAGTCCGGTGCTGTTGTTGTTGCTTCAAACAGTGCGTTGGAAACGCCGCCGGGAGAGCTCAGCCGCGGCTGAAGCCGCTCCTGCGGTGGCTGCGGCAGCGTGCTGTTTCGCATGACCCGGCGATATCAGCGTCCGGCGTTGGGCTTGGCCAACCGAATCTCGTACAACGTCGGCCAGCGCTTGCCGGTGACGAACAGGCGGTCGCGATCGGCGTCATAGGCGATGCCGTTGAGCACGTCGTTGTTCGGGTCGGTCAACGTTTCGGGAGCGGGTACCAGCGCGCTGAGGTCGATCCAGGCGATCACCTTGCCGCTGGCCGGATCGATCCGGGCAATACGATTGGTCAGCCACACATTGGCGAAGATCTCGCCCTTCACCCATTCCAGTTCGTTGAGGTTGCGCAGCGGCTTGCCGTCCGCGGTGACCTCGATCGTGCCGACCTGCTGCAGGGTGTCCGGGTCGAGCCGACGGATGGTGGCGCTGCCATCGCTCATGTACAGGGTGTTGCCGTCGCTGGTAAGCGCCCAGCCCTCGCCTGGATAGGCGAAACGCGCGCGTGGCTTGAACGTCGCCAGGTCATAGACAAAGCCCTGCTGGTTGCGCCAGGTCAGCTGCACGAGCTTGTCGTGCCAGATCACGATGCCTTCGCCGTAGTAGGGCGGCGGTGTATCGAGGCGTTGCAGCACCCGGCCGGTGTCCAGATCGACCTTGCGCACGCTGGAATAGCCGATCTCGCCGGTGCTCTCGTACAGATGACCGTCGTGATAGAGCAGGCCCTCGGTATAGGCGGCGCTGTCGTGTGGATAGGTCCGGACCACGCGGTAGCCCTGGACCGGGATGGGGGCGGCATCCTGCGCGGCGGCCAGGGCCGGCGCGGCGAATGCGAGGAAGAGGAGGGCGATATGTTTCATCGCTGGCGATGATCACATGCTGCGCGCCGCTGCGGCAGCCCGGGCGTGGAGCGATGTCGCATCGCTGATCGCTGAACGGAACCACGTCACAGGCGCGAGTGTGCTCGCGGTGCTGACGCCTGCACTGCTAATCTCGCGGCCGTCTTCACACAGGAAGCCACCCGTGACAAAAACCTTGAGCCTGATCGCGCTGCTGGCTGCAGCCTCGCTGGCCCCGCAGGCACATGCGCAGGGCAATATCGACTGCGAATTGCGCTTCAACCTGTCCGGCTGGTCACTCTTCTACAAGACCGCCAGCGGCAACGGCACCATCACCTGCGACAACGGCGCCAGCATTCCGGTGCGGATTACCGCCAAGGGTGGCGGCCTGACGGTGGGTAAATCGAAGATCGTCAATGGCAAGGGCAAGTTCACCGGTGCCTACAGCCTCAATGACCTGATCGGCACTTATGGTGGTGCGGAAGTGCACGCCGGTGCATCCAAGTCGAGCAACGCACAGGTGGTGACCAAGGGCGATATCTCGCTGGCCTTGGCCGGAACCGGCGAGGGGTGGGATCTGGGCGTGGGCTTCGGCAATTTTGTGATTGCGCGTCGCTGAGTTGGATGACTCCGCTGGGGTTGCCTGTGGGAGGGACTCTGCGTGGCCTAGGGCCATCAGTCCCGACGGGCTTTACCGGTACCCGTCGGGACTGATGGCCCTCCCACAGGCTCGATAGCGGACATGAAAAACGCCCCCGAAGGGGCGTTTTTTCTTTGGGGCTCAGGCGCCGCGCGGACCGCCACGGCGTGGACCGCCGTTGTTGCCGCCCGGACCCGGGCCACGACCACCGCCACCCGGGCGGCTGTTGCCGCGCGGACCACCCGGGCCCCCCGGACCGCGGTTGCCGCCGGGGCGGCCACCCGCCGGACGGGCGGTGCCGTAAGGGCTGAAGCCCGGATTGGCATGGTCTGACGGGAAGCTCGGTGCATTGCCCGGGTGACCATACGGATGCTTGCGCTGACCCTGGCCTTGCCCCTGACCCTGACCACCTGCCGCGCCACGACCCTGGCCACCGGCGCCGCCCGGAGCACGACCCTGTCCGCCGCCGGGCCCCCCCGGGCCACGCGCCTGACCCGGACGACCGGCACCGGCACCACCCGGACCCTTCGGCTTGCCGTAGGGACGGGCCTGGCCGCTCGGGCCGGCATTGCGGTGTCCGCTCGGGCCGGTGCTGACGCCATCCGGCACGTACCAGCTGCGGAATGCGGCCGGGTTGCCTTCGGGCAGGGCACGGTCGCCCTTGGGGCTGCGCTGCTTGAACGGCTTCTGCGATTGCTTGGCTGCGGCTTCGCCGGTCACGGTCAGGCCGCCCTTGAAGCCGCCGCCCTTGCCGCCGCGACCACGGCCGCGATCTTCGCGCACGTTGTCGAAGCGACGCAGCTCGCGGCCTTCATCGGCGGTGGTGTTCTGGCCGTTGACGTAGGCGCCGGCGCTGCGGCCGCCGCCGACGTGCACGGTGGCCTTCTTGGCGGCGCGACGCTGGCCGATCACCGGCTGCAGCGTCAGTGCGGACGGCGCACCTTCTTCCAGCTTGAGTTCGGTGCGCAGCGTCTCGACCTGCGCGCTCGGCAGCTCGACCGAGTGCCCGCGCAGCAGCTCGCGCGGCAGCGCGATGCTGCCGTAGCGGGTGCGCTTGAGGCGGCTGACCTGGCAGCCCTGCGATTCCCATAGCCGGCGCACTTCGCGGTTGCGGCCTTCCTTGACCACCACGCGGAACCAGTCGTGCGAGTCGGTGCCGCCGATGCGCTCGATCTCCTCGAACTTGGCCGGGCCATCCTCCAGCGCGACACCGCGGGCGAGGCGGTCGACGAGGTTGTCCGGCACCTTGTCCTGGCCTTCCGGGGCGCGCACGCGTACCACGTACTCGCGCTCGACCTCGAAGGAGGGATGCATCATCGCGTTGGCCAGCTCGCCGTCGGTGGTGAGCAGCAGCAGACCGGTGGTGTTGATGTCCAGGCGGCCGATCGCGATCCAGCGTGCGCCCTTCAATGCCGGCAGCGCCTCGAAGATGGTCGGGCGGCCTTCGGGATCTTCGCGCGTGGTCACTTCGCCTTCCGGCTTGTTGTAGACCAGCACGCGCGCCGGCTCGGTCAGCGCGCTGGCGACGAAGCTGCGGCCGTCCAGGTCGATCTTGTCGCCGCTCTTGACCGACATGCCGGTCTGCGCGACCTCACCGTTGACCTTGACCAGGCCATCGGCGATGCGCTGCTCGAGCGCGCGACGCGAGCCCAGGCCGGCCTGCGCCAGGACCTTGTGCAGGCGCTCTTCGTGCTTGGGTTGCTCAGGGGTGCTGTCGCGCTTGAGCGAGAGTTTGTTCAACGACGGCTTGCGGGTGGTGTCACTCATGGTTCTGGCTCCGGCCGACGTTCTCGTCATCGGCCTCTGGTTCTGGATCGGCTTCGTCAACAGCCACGGTCGTCATCGCGACGGCGTTGTCTTCGTCTTCGTTCACGTCTGCCGCGCGCTCGCCCGGCGCGGTTTCGGGGTTGCCCTCGCGGGCATCGTGTTGCTGCGGTATCTCTTGCGAGGCTCCGGCGGCTTGCGCCTCGGCCCCGTCGTCCATGTGCTGGTGTTCGGCTTCGTTCGCGGAGGGCTCGGCCGGGTCCTGCGCCAGCATCGCGCCGACGGTGAGCGGGGCGGCCGGTTGGCCTTCCGCGTCCAGCGGCAATTGCGGGTCCAGCTCGCCGATGTCCTTCAACTCCGACAGGGGCGGCAACTGGTCCAGGCTCTTGAGCCCGAAGTAGTCCAGGAACGTCTTGGTGGTGCCGAACAGTGTCGGTCGGCCCGGGACGTCGCGGTGGCCGACCACTCGGATCCACTCACGTTCTTCCAGCGCCTGGATGATGTTGCTGCTGACCGTCACGCCGCGCACCTGCTCGATCTCGCCGCGGGTGATCGGCTGGCGGTAGGCGATCAGCGCCAAGGTCTCCAGCGTGGCGCGGGTGTAGCGGGTCTTGCGTTCGGTCCACAGCCGCGCCACCCAGGCATGCACGTCGGCCTTGACCTGGAAGCGGAAGCCGGAGGCGACCTCGACCAGCTCCACACCACGCTCGGTGCAGCCGTCGCGCAGCAGCTCCAGCGCACGCGCCACGCTGCCCGGCGGCGCCGGCTCGTCTTCGGGGAACAGCTCATTCAACTGGGCCAGCGTCAGCGGCTGGTTGCTGGCCAGCAACGTGGCCTCGACGATACGGGTGATCAGCAGTTGATCCATGCGTCAGGGCCTGTTGACGCTATTGGGACAGGCCACGTTGCCGCGCGCGGCCGCCTGGGCGCCGGGCACGGCAACCCGAAGGGCCACGCCTGGGCGCACACGGTGCGGTGTCATCACTCGGTTTCTTATCGACATAAATTCTCTCGTTCTTGCTTGCCCCGCACGCGCCCAGGCGCGGCGTGGCCTATCCCAATAGCGTCAACAGGCCCTGGTTGCTCAGGTGGACACGTCGGCGGGTTCGTCGCTGTCGTCGAACTCGCTATTGAACTGCAGGGGTTCGTTGGTGTTGTTCAACGCCAACGACTTGACGTAGATCGGCGCCAGCGGTGCTTCCTGGACGATGTCCAGCAATTGCTCCTTGGCCAGTTCCAGCAGCGCCAGGAAGGTGACCAGTACGCCGAGCTTGCCTTCCTCGGCGCTGAACAGCGTTTCGAAACGGTAGAACTTGCCGTCGTTCAGACGGCTCAGCACGTCGCCCATGCGCTGGCGCACGCTCAGTGCCTCGCGCTTGATCGCGTGGCCGGAGAACAGCTCGGCGCGCTTGAGCACGTCGTACAGCGCCAGCAGCATTTCCTTCAGGTCGACCGGTGGCGGCAGCTTGATCGCGGCGCGATCCGGCACGTGTGCCTGCACCGGCGTGGTGTCGCGATCCTGGCGCGGCAGCGCGTCGATGTCCTCGGCGGCCTGCTTGAAACGTTCGTACTCCTGCAGCCGACGCACCAGCTCCGCGCGAGGATCGTCTTCCTCACCCTCGACGCTCGGCGGCCGCGGCAGCAGCATCCGCGATTTGATCTCGGCCAGGATCGCGGCCATCACCAGATACTCGGCCGCCAGCTCGAAGCGCAGCTCCTGCATCACGTTGATGTAGTCCACGTACTGCCGGGTGATCTCGGCGACGGGGATGTCGAGGATGTCCAGGTTCTGGCGGCGGATCAGGTACAGCAGCAGGTCGAGCGGGCCTTCGAACGCGTCGAGGATGACTTCCAGCGCATCCGGCGGGATGTACAGATCCTGCGGGATCTGCAGCAACGGCTGCCCATGCACTACCGCCAGCGGCATTTCCTGCTGCTGTGGAGGGGACGGCAATGTCGGGGCGGTCGCGTCAGGCGCGAGTTCGGAGGTCATCAGCTCGAATCGGTGTTGCGTTGTGCGGCCACTGCGGACTCGGTCCGGGGCAGCCATCTGTGTCTTCGTTGCAATCCCTGTCGCGCCGGAACGGGCGCGATTCCACACAACAAACCAGCACGACGCACCATACCGGGCGACGGCGTAACAGCTCTGAGAGTGTCGTCTAGCGCGGCGATCCGGTGTTGGGCGAATCGGTCGTCGGGGCGGGCGGGGCCGTGATGCCGACGGGCCGCCTGTATCCAGCCGCATGCAGTGGAGCCAAGGGTAATGCGTGGCGTGGGGCGGTGTCCAGCGGGGCGGGGCTTTAGAATGGGGGTCCGTTCAATCTGAGTGGCAGGCATTAGATGTGGTACGTGATCGAGGGGCATGACGGGGAAGGCGCACTTGAGGGCCGCAAGGCCGCGCGGCCGGCGCATCTGGAGCGCCTGAAGCAGTTGGTGGCCGAGGGGCGGCTGCTGGTCGCCGGGCCGTGTCCGGCGATCGATGCCGAGGACCCGGGCGAGGCGGGTTTCAGCGGCAGCGTGGTGATCGCCGAGTTCCCGTCGCTGGAACAGGCGCGCGCCTGGGCCGATCAGGATCCTTACGTGGCTGCAGGTGTCTACGTACGCACCGATGTGCGTCCGTTCCGCAAGGTACTGCCGTGAACCAGCCGGTTGTGAACCCGCGCGTGGGGCGCATCCGCGAGGCGCTGGAGGCGGCGTTCGCGCCGACGCTGCTGGAGGTGGTGGACGACAGTCATCGGCATGCCGGCCATGCCGGCGCCCGCGATGGGCGCGGGCATTTCAATGTGCGCATCCGCAGTACGGCCTTTGAGGGGATGACCGCGCTGGCCAGGCACAGGGCGGTCTACGCCGCGCTCGGGGACATGATGGAGACGGACATCCACGCCCTGGCGATCGATGCGGCGGTGGTGTGATGAACAGGTGAAGTGCGGCCTTTCGCAGAGCCGAGCTTGCTCGGCGGGGTTTGCCGGGAAAGCTCCTGCCGAGCAAGCTCGGCTCTGCGAGGGGTTTTTTTTGCTGCGCCGCAGCGGATTTTCTCCGCTTTGACAACGCCTTAAGTAACTGAAATTTAAGATTTCTGTGGATGATGTCGGAAATCCGTCGGCTGTGGGTTTCCTAAACTCGGTGAAAACGATTACAGTCCGCCCGGGTTCGAAAATCTCGACCGCGGAGGGCGGTAGGTTGATCAAAGCTACGATCACCATCAAGGACGTGGCACGCGAGGCCAAGGTCTCGGTTGCCACGGTGTCGCGCGCCCTGAATGGGCACACCAACGTGGCCGAAACGGTGCGCCGGCACGTCCTGGAAGTGGCCGAGCGGTTGCGCTACAGCCCGCACGCCGCTGCACGCAGCCTCAGTAGCCGGCACACCCAGACCATCGGAGTGGTGCTGCCCGATCTGTACGGTGAGTTCTTCTCCGAACTGATCCGCGGTATCGACGGGGTGGCGCGGGCGCGCCGCCAGCATCTGCTGGTATCCAGCTATCACGGCAACCAGGACGAGCAGGGCCAGGCGCTGCGCGCGATGCGCGGGCGCGTCGATGGCCTGCTGGTGCTGTCGCCGTATGCCGAGAATCCCGGTTTCCTCACCGCCAACCTGCCGCCGGCACTGCCGACGGTGCTGATCAACACGCGCGTGCCGGACGACCAGTACCCGGTGCTGAGCATCGACGACCATGCCGGTGCAGTGGCGATGACCGAGCACCTGCTTGCGGCCGGTCACCGGCGCATCGCCTTCATCGGTGGCCCGCCTTCCAACTTCGATGCGCGCGAGCGTCTGCGCGGTTTCCGCGACGCGATCGCCGCGCATGCGGGCGAGGGCAGTGAGCTGTCGGGCGACTTCGACGAGGCCTCCGGCTACCGGGCCGGACAGGCGCTGCTCGCTGCCGGCCCGTTGCCGGATGCGGTGTTCGCGGCCAACGACATGATGGCCTTGGGCTGTCTGTATGCGCTGACCCAGGCCGGCGTGCGCGTGCCGGCCGACATCGCGCTGGCCGGTTTCGACGACATCCCGCTGGCGCGTTTCGTACATCCGTCGCTGACCACGATGCAGGTCAGCATCGCCGAGCTGGGTGATCAGGCGATGACACGGCTGCTCGCACTGATCGATCGCCCTGGCGCCGTGGATCCACAGCGCCAGACCCTGACACCCGCGCTGATCGTGAGGGATTCCAGCGCACCGAGATGACGCTTGCTGCGCCGGTGGGGGGATTTTCCATCCGGCGCTCCTTTCAGATGGCCTTGCCGTCTTTGCTGGTAATTGGGGATCCGTACCCACGCAGTAATCAGGAAATCAAACCCCGGGAGGGTCTGAGAATGACAAGCCAACGAAACACCCATGCGGCAGGACCGACGCGCAAGCTGCTGGCCTGCGCGCTGACCAGTTGCCTGATGCTTGCGGCCGCGCCTGCGTTTGCGCAGAGCACCGCCGCGACCATCCGAGGCCAGGTGGTGGTCGATTCCGCGCCGGCCGCGAGTGCCAAAGTGACCGCCACCAACGTGGCGACCGGTCTTGCACGCAGCGTCCAGACCGGGGCCTCGGGCAGCTACTCGGTGGCGGGCCTGCCACCGGGCACCTATCGGGTGGACGTGCAATCCGGTGCCAGCGTCAACAGCAAGACCATCACCGTGCAGGTCGGCCAGACCGCAACCTTGAACCTGGGCGTTGGCGGCGTGGCCGAGAGCGCCAACGGTGGCGCGGCCACCACGCTGGATACCGTGCAGGTCACCGCGCCGCTGGCGGTGGAGACCAAGACCTCCGAGGTCGCCACCTACGTCACCACGCGCCAGATCGATGCGTTGCCGCAGACCTCGCGCAACTTCCTGGCGTTCGCCGATACCGTGCCGGGCATGCGCTTCGAGACCAGTCCGGGCGATGGTTCGACCAAGCTGCAATCCGGCGCGCAGAGTGCGAACAACATCAATGTGTTCATCGACGGTGTCGGCCAGAAGAACTACGTGCTGACCGGCGGCATCACCGGGCAGGACTCCAGCCGTGGCAATCCGTTCCCGCAGCTGGCGATCGGTGAATACAAGGTCATCACCTCGAACTACAAGGCCGAATACGACCAGTTGAGCAGCGCGGCGGTGTCGGCGGTGACCAAGTCGGGCACCAACGAGTTCCATGGAAGCTTCTTCTGGGATTACGCCAACACCGGCATGCGTGCGGCCCTTGAGAGCGAGAAAGAGGATGGCAGCAAACAGCGCTCCAAGGACGAGCAGTACGGCTTCTCGTTCGGCGGCCCGATCGTCAAGGACGTGGCGCATTTCTTCGTGACCTACGAGGGCAAGGACTACACCGCACCCAAGGAAGTTGTTCCGGGTGAGGATTACAGCGTGTCCGCGCTACCGGCGTTCCTGCAGTCGGCGGTGCACAACAGCACGGTGCCATTCCACGAGGATCTGTACTTCGGCAAGATCGACTGGTCGATCGGCGACAACAACCTGCTGGAGCTGACTGCCAAGCGCCGTGAGGAAACCGGCCTCGGCAACGTCGGCGGGCAGAATACCGAGTCGTACGCAACCGACAGCAAGGTGAATGAAACCCGGGTGGACCTGCGCTGGCAGTTGACCGTCGGCGACTGGCTCAACGATATGCACGTGACCTCCGAGAAATCGTTCTGGTCGCTGGAGCCGAAAAACTTCGGCGATGGCTATGTGCTGACCGACGGCGAGGGCAATACCGGCAACGTGATCCTGGCCACCGGGGCAGGTTCGGGCGGCTACCAGCGCAAGGGGCAGCAGGGGCATTCCTTCCAGGATGACCTGACCTTCTCCGGCTGGGACGGCCATACCCTCAAGATGGGCGTGAAGTACAAGCAGGTCGAGCTGAAGACGCTTGAGCAGCAGCCCTACAACCCGCAGTACTACTACGACATCAACGACAGTACGTCGGTGCCGTACTACATCAGCTTCGCCTCCGGCATCACCGGTACCAGCCAGGGCTCGCTGACCTCCAAGAACAAGCAGTTCGGCATCTACATCCAGGACGATTGGGAAGCGACCGACCGGCTGACGCTCAACCTGGGCGTCCGCTGGGATTACGAGAAGACGCCGAGCTATCTGAACTATGTAACCGACCCGGACGTGGTGACCGCGCTCTACAGCCAGGATCCGAACGCAGCGACCGGCCAGACCTACGCACAGACGCTGGCGCTGGGCGGGATCGACATCTCGCAGTACATCAGCAATGGCAGCAACCGGCATGCCTTCAAGGATGCTTGGCAGCCGCGTTTTGGCTTCTCCTACGACCTGTCGGGTGACGAGAAGCACGTGCTGTTCGGTGGCGCGGGCCGCTCCTACGACCGCGACCTGTTCGATTACCTGGCCCTGGAGCGAACCAAGGCGACCTACGGCAGCTATAGCTACAGCATCAACACCGCCGCACATCCGTGCACGGTGGGCGTCAACAACTGCCTGGACTGGGATGATTCATTGCTGGAGCAGTCCACGCTGGATGCGCTGGTGGCGGGCGATTCGGCCACCGGTCGCGAGATCGACCTGCTGTCCAACAACCTGAAGGTGCCGTATTCGGACCAGTTCAGCGTCGGCATCCGCGACAGCTTCCAGATGCTTGGTCATGACTGGAACAGCTCGGTGACGTTGCAGCGCATCGTCTCGAAGGACGGCTTCGTGTTCCTGCTGGGCAACCGGTTGCCGGACGGCAGCTTCTTCGAGGCCGGTACGATCTCCGGGTCGCCCTGGGATTACGGCGTGCCGGGGTACGGCTCGCTGATCCTGGGCACCAACGGTCTGGAGACGCGCAACAACTCGCTGCTGGTGAGCCTGGAGAAGCCGTACACGGCGGCCTCGCCGTGGAATCTGAACTTCGCTTACACCTACAGCAACGCCAAGGAAAACCGTCAGTTCGACGAGCATTACGCGCTGGACTACGCGACGTTGGCCGACTACGGCTGGTTCACCTCGGGTGGGGTGTCGCGGCATCGCCTGGTGGTGAGCGGCTACGCCGACGGACCGTGGGACACCACGTTCTCCGGGAAGCTGAGCCTGGCCACGCCGGAGTTCTACTACACCACCTACTGCCCAGTGAATACGGACGGACAATGCCGGATCCGCCAGTTCCATCCCGACACCACGCTGGGGTTCAAACAGCTGGACCTGGCAGCACAGAAACTGTGGGACACCGGTTCGAGCATCAAGCTGAAGGTGCGGCTGGATCTGCTGAATGTCTTCAACTGGAAGAATTTCGATTCCTACAGTGTCGATTGGGACAAGGGCACAGCCACCGGTTACGACCAGTACGCGACCCGCACTGCGAAGCTTTCGCTCGGTCTCGACTGGTAGCTTGAGAGACTGCGGTTGTGTCCCTCGAAAGAGGGCGCAACCGCGGTCGAAGATGTATCTTTTCGAAGATTTCTGAAATCGATTACATGAGTGGAGTTTGATGAACAGGGGACTATTGTTGAGATGGCTGGCGCTACCGTTGGCAACCTGCCTGGGACTGGTCGCGTGCCAGCGTGAAGAGTCACAGCCTGCCAAGTCGCAGGCGGCTGCCAAACCGCAAGTCATCCTGATCGAGGCCCATGTGCCGCCACGCCCACTCAAACCCGAGTTGCCGCCATTGTTCGGCGACATCGAACGACGCACCTTCCAGTTCTTCTGGGATACCACCGATGCGACCAACGGTTTGGCGCCGGATCGCTATCCGTCCCGCCCCTTCGCAAGCGTGGCCTCCATTGGTTTTGCCCTGACCGCCTATCCGATCGGCTACGAGAACGGCTGGATCAGCCGCGAGCAGGCCATCGACCGCACGCTGACGACGCTGCGCGAGCTGCGCGATCTTCCCAGCGGTCCGCAGCGCATGGGCCGTGCCAGCTACAAGGGGTTCTTCTACCACTTCCTGGACATGCAGAAGGGCCTGCGCTACGACAAGTGGGTGGAGCTGTCCAGCGTGGATACCGCCTTACTGATGATGGGCGTGCTGTTCGCGCAGTCGTACTACGACGGCGATGACCCGCAGGAGAAGGAGATCCGGCAGATCGCCGACACGCTCTACAAGCGCGTGGACTGGCCCTGGATGCAGCAGAACAAGCCGCTGATCTCGATGGGCTGGTACCCGGAGAAGGGATTCATCCAGCACGACTGGGCGGGCTACAACGAGGGGATGATGGTGTACATCCTCGCCCTGGGTTCGCCCACGCACCCGGTCGGGCCGGAAGCCTGGGACGAGTGGACGCGGACCTACAACAAGGACTGGGGCGTATTCCAGGGCCAGGAATACCTCGCGTTCGGGCCGACGCTCGGGCACCAGTACACGCACGTATGGGTCGATTTCCGCGACATCCAGGACCAGTACATGCGCGAGCGCGGCATCGACTACTTCCTCAACAGCCGTCGTGCCGCCCTGGCCCAGCGCGACTACGCCATCGACAACCCGATGAAGTGGAAGGACTACGGCGAGAACGTCTGGGGCCTGACTGCCAGCGACGGCCCGCAGAACACCACGCAGGAATATCGCGGCGAGCAGCGCGAGTTCTTCCACTACCGCAGCCGTGGCGCCGGTCTGTTCGAGCATTTCGACGACGGCACGATCGCCCCGACCGCGGCGATAGCCTCGCTGCCGTTCGCGCCGGAAGTGGTGATTCCCGCCACCGTGGAGATGCACAAGCGCTATGGCGACTTCCTGTATTCCAGCTACGGCTTCCTGGATGCGTTCAATCCCAGCTTCGACTACGACATCCCGATGAAGACCGGCCGCGTCATCCCCGGTCGCGGCTGGGTGGCCAACGACTACATCGGCATCGACCAGGGGGCGATCCTGACGATGATCGCCAACTACCGCGATGATTTCGTCTGGAAGACGATGAAGAAGAACAAGTACATCCGCACCGGGCTGGAACGTGCCGGTTTCACCGGCGGTTGGCTGGCACCGGAGGGCGAGCCGCAGCAGGTGCCGCAGAAGGACGAGCAGGCCGCCAAGGCGCGTGCGCTGGGCATTGCCGAGTCGCGCGGTGCCTCGGCCGAGGCCCAGCAGAATCCGTCCCAGCGCCAGCAGAAGCCTGAGTGACGCGTGGCAGGTATTCGTAACATCGTCATGGCGGCGGCGCTGCTTGCCGTCACCGCATGCAGCAAGCCGCAGCAGGGTGAGACCATCCGTTTCTGGGCGATGGGCCGCGAGGCCGAGGTCGTCGGCGAGCTGGTCAAGGACTTCGAGAAGCAGAACCCCGGCATCCACATCGATGTGCAGAACATCCCGTGGACGGCGGCGCACGAGAAGCTGCTGACCGCGTTCGCCGCCGATGGCCTGCCGGATGTCTGCCAGCTCGGCAACACCTGGATCCCAGAGTTCGCCGCGCTCGATACGCTCGAACCGCTGCAGCCGTATGTCGAACATTCGCAGGTGGTGGATCCGAAGGACTACTTCCCGGGTATCTGGGACACCAGCGTGATCGACGGGCAGGTAGTCGGTATCCCGTGGTACGTGGATACGCGCCTGCTGTTCTACCGCAAGGACATACTGCGCGAGGCCGGCGTCAAGACGCTGCCGACCACCTGGGCCGGGTGGAACGCGGCGATGGTGGCGGTGAAGAAGCATGTCGGCCCGGACCGCTACGCGATCCTGATGCCGATCAACGAGTTCGAGCAGCAGCTCTCGCTCGGCCTGCAGTTCGACGCCCCGCTGCTGCGCGACCACGACAACTACGGCAATTTCCGCAACCCGGGCTTCCGCAAGGCGCTGGCGTTCTACGCCAACATGTTCGAGCAGGGCTGGGCACCGAAGATGTCCGAAACCCAGATCTCCAACGTCTGGGACGAGTTCTTCAAAGGGTTCTACGCGTTCTACATCTCCGGGCCGTGGAACATCCGCGAGTTCCGCCAGCGCGAGCCGGCCAATCTGAAAGGGCAGTGGGGCACCATGCCGTTGCCGGGCCCGGACGGCCCCGGTGCGGGTATCGCCAGCGGTACCAGTCTGGTGATCTTCCGTTCCTCCGAGCGCAAGCCGGCGGCGTGGAAGCTGATCGAGTTCCTGTCGCGTCCGGATATCCAGCAGCGCTTCCATGCGTTGATCGGCGATCTGCCGCCACGTCGCAGCACCTGGGAATATCCATCGCTGGCCGATGACGAATTGGCCAGGGCGTTCCACGAGCAACTGGAGCGGGTCAAGCCCACGCCCAAGGTGCTGGAGTGGGAGCGCATCGTGCAGGAGATGCGCTTGGTGACCGAGCGGGTGGTGCGTGGCGGCGAGCCACAGGACAAGGCGCTGGAGGATCTGGACCGGCGCGTGGACGAGATCCTCGCCAAGCGGCGCTGGATCTATGCGCAGGAGCATCCTGCGCAGGCGGCGACGGGAGCGCGGCAATGAAGCGCAATTCGACCGCCGGCTGGGTCTTCGCCGGCCCGGCGCTGATCGTGATCGGCATGTTCTTCGGCCTGCCGGTGCTGTCGGCATTGGCGTTGAGCATCACCGACTTCGATCTGTACGCACTGGCCGACCGCCATCACCTGCGTTTCGTCGGGCTCGGCAACTATCTGGATCTGCTGCAGACGCCGATGTTCTGGAAGTCGCTGTGGAACACCACCTACTTCGTCATCGTCGGCGTGCCGATGTCGATCGGCGTCTCGCTGGGCGCGGCGCTGCTGCTCAACGCCCCGGCGGCGCGCTTCAAGGGGCTGTTCCGCACCGCGCTGTTCGCGCCGGTGGTGACCACGCTGGTGGCGGTGGCGGTGATCTGGCGCTACCTGTTCCACACCAGCTATGGCCTGGTGAACTGGGCGCTGGGCCATGTCGGCATTTCGCCGATCGATTGGCTGGGTGATCCGAACTGGGCGATGCCGACCATCATGCTGTTCGCGGTGTGGAAGAACTTCGGCTACAACATGGTGATCTTCCTGGCCGGCCTGCAGGGCATCCCGTACGACCTGTACGAGGCCGCGCGCATCGACGGTGCCAACAAGTGGAAGCAGTTCCTGCACATCACCTTGCCGCAGCTGGGGCCGGTGTTGCTGGTGGTCAGCGTGATCACCGTGTCCGGTTACTTCCAACTGTTCGCCGAGCCGTACGTGATGACGCGCGGCGACCCGCTGCAGAGCACGGTGAGCGTGCTGTACTTCATGTTCGAGGAAGGCTTCAAGTGGTGGAACCTCGGCCGCGCGTCGGCGGTGGCGTTCCTGCTGTTCCTGATCATTCTGGCGGTGACGACGGTGATGCTGCGCTTCGGCCGCAAGAAGGATTTGATATGAGCCGCGAAATCGGCCAATCGCGCTGGAGCAGCGTGTGGGTGAACGGCGGGCTGGTGCTGATTGCGCTGGTCAGCCTGGCGCCGTTGTTGTGGATGCTGTCGGTGTCGTTCATGCCGCGCGGCGAGGCCAGCCACTTCCCGCCGCCGCTGTTGCCTTCGCACGCCACGCTGGACAGCTACCGCGAGCTGTTCGCGCGTACCGGCATGGCGCGCAACTTCGCCAACAGCCTGCTGGTGTCGTTGTCGATCACGCTCGGTTCGCTGCTGGTCAACACGATGGCCGGCTATGCCTTCGCCAAGCTGCGCTTCGTCGGCCGCGAGCGGATCTTCCAGGTGCTGCTGGCGGCGCTGGTGATCCCGGCGCAGGTGGCGATGCTGCCGCTGTTCCTGCTGATGAAGCAGTTGCATCTGGTCAACAGCTTCGGCGGGGTGATCGTGCCGGCGCTGGCGACGGTGTTCGGCATCTTCCTGGTGCGTCAGTACGCGCGCAGCATCCCGGATGAGCTGCTGGAGGCGGCGCGCATCGATGGCGCCAGCGAGCTGCGGATCTTCTTCCAGATCGTGTTGCCGATGCTCAAGCCGGTGCTGGTGACGCTGACCATCTTCACTTTCATGGCGGCCTGGAACGACTTCATGTGGCCGCTGATCGTGCTGACCGACCAGGAGCACTACACCTTGCCGGTGGCCTTGGCGACGCTGTCGCGCGAGCACATCATGGACGTGGAAATGATGATGGCCGGCGCGGTGGTGACGGTGATCCCGGTGCTGCTGCTGTTCCTGGCGCTACAGCGCTATTACATTCAAGGCTTGCTATTGGGGAGTGTCAAAGGGTGAGGGCGATCCTTGTCGCGGTGCTGGGGGTGACGGGCATGTGGACTTCGCAGGCGTTCGCGGCGGAAGGCCGTGTGCTGGACGGATTTGATGACATGTCGGCGTGGAACCTGGTGGTGTCCAACCAGGTCAGTGGCTCGTTGCGCCCGGTGACCGGGCCCGATGGCGGCAAGGCGCTGTGCCTGGACTACAACTTCAACGGTGTGTCCGGCTATGTCGGCATCCGCCGCGCGCTGCCGATCCAGTACCCGCAGAACTACCAGCTCTCGTTCGGCATCCGCGGCGATTCGCCGGCCAACGACCTGCAGTTCAAGCTGGTCGATGCCAGTGGCGACAACGTGTGGTGGATCAACCGTCCCGGCTTCGCGTTCCCGAAGAACTGGACGACGATGGCCTATCGCAAGCGCCAGATCGACAAGGCCTGGGGTCCCAGCGCGGACAAGGAACTGCGCAGCAGCGCCGCGGTCGAGTTCACGATCTACAACAAGGTAGGTGGCAAGGGCACGGTGTGTTTCGACCGGCTGGCGATGACCGAGCTGCCGCCGCCCGACAATTCGCCGTACACCGCGCAGGTCATCGCCGATACCGCGCCGGCGCTGGAACAGCGTATTGCCGACGGCAAGCCGGATACGTTCTGGCTCAGCGGCAACGTCAAACAGCAGACCGTGACGCTGGATTTCGGCAAGGTCCGCGAATTCGGCGGCGCGATCATCAACTGGGTGCCGGGCCTGCAGGCCTCGACCTATGAGGTGCGTTCCTCGATGGATGGGCGCAGTTGGAAGGTGCTGCGCGACGTGGTCGCCGGTGCCGGCGGTACCAGTTGGCTGGCGTTGCCCGAGAGCGAGGCGCGCTACCTGCGCTTCGACCTGAAGGACGGCCCGAATTTCCGCTACGGCATCAAGGAAATCCAGGTACAGCCGCTGCCATTCGCGGCCACGCCGAATGACTTCGTCAAATCGCTGGCGACGCTGCTGCCACGCGGCAGCTTCCCGCGCGGGTTCTCCGGCGAGCAGCCGTACTGGACCATCCTCGGTCTGGACGGTGGCACCGAGCAGGGCCTGATCGGCGAGGACGGCGCGGTCGAAGTCGCCAAGGCCGGCTTCAGCATCGAGCCGTTCGTGCTGGTCGGCGGCAAGCGGCTGGCGTGGTCGGACGTGAGCAGCGAACAGAGCCTGCAGGACGGCTACCTGCCGATCCCGAGCGTGGGCTGGCACCACGATCTGGTCGACATGCAGGTCACCTCGTTCGTGCAGGGCACGCCGGACAATGCACAACTGGTGGCGCGCTATCGGCTGCGCAACAACGACAAGGCGCCGCATGACGTCACCTTGGCACTGACGATCAGGCCTTTCCAGGTCAATCCGCCGGCGCAGTTCCTCAACACGCCGGGCGGCGTCAGCCCGATCCAGCAACTCGGATTCAACGGGCCGATCGCAAGCATCAACGGCAAGCCGCGCGTGTTTGCCGCGCAGACGCCGGACGCGGCGTTCACCACTGCCTTCGACAGCGGCATGGACGTGACCCATCTGCTCGACAAGCAACTGCCGACGACGGCGCAGGTCAAGGACGCTACCGGTCTGGCTTCCGGAGCGATGCTGTATCGCTGGACGCTGCAGCCGGGGCAGGCGCGCGAGATCGCGCTGGTGATCCCGCAGACCGGTGCTGCGCAGATGCCCACCGGTTTCGACGCCGACAAGGCGCAGCAGCAGGTCGCCCAGGTCTGGCGTGACAAGCTCAACCGCGTGAGCATCAGCGTGCCGGCGGAGGGGCAGCCGGTCGTGGACACGCTGCGCACCGCATTGGCACACATGCTGATCTCGCGGATTGGCCCGCGCCTGCAACCGGGCACGCGCTCGTACTCGCGCAGCTGGATCCGCGACGGCGCGATGATCTCCGAGGGCCTGCTGCGGCTGGGCCGCGAGGACGTGGTGCGCGAGTACGTCGACTGGTTCGCGCCCTATCAGTTCGACAACGGCATGGTGCCGTGCTGCGTGGACGATCGCGGCAGTGACCCGGTGCCGGAGAACGACAGCCATGGCGAGCTGATCTTCAACATCGCCGAGTATTACCGCTATACCGGCGACAAGGTGTTCCTGGAGCGGATGTGGCCGCACGTGGAGGGCGCCTGGAACTACATGGAACAGTTGCGCCTGAGCGAGCGCACCGAATCCAACTTCATGGTCAACGCGGCCTTCTACGGGATGATGCCGGTATCGATCAGCCACGAGGGTTACTCGGCCAAGCCGGTGCATTCGTACTGGGATGATTTCTGGGCGTTGCGTGGCTACAAGGACGCGGTGGAGATTGCCGAGGCGCTGGAGCGTCCGGAAGACGTGACGCGTTTCACCGCCTCGCGCGACCAGTTTCAGGAAGACCTGATCGCTTCGCTCAAGGCCGCGGTGCGCGACCACCAGATCAACTATCTGCCAGGCTCGGCCGAGCTGGGTGATTTCGATGCCACCTCGACGACGATCGCGCTGGCTCCAGGCGGCGAACAGGGTCGCCTGCCGGCGGACCTGCTGACCAACACCTTCGAGCGTTACTGGAGCGAGTTCGCCGCGCGCCGTGACGGCAAGCGCGAGTGGAAGGACTACACCCCGTACGAATGGCGCAACGTGTCCGCATTCGTGCGGCTCGGCTGGCGCGACCGGGCCTGGGACGCGCTGTCGTTCTTCTTCAAGGACCGCACCCCGCAGGCCTGGAACCAGTGGGCCGAAGTGGTTTCGCGCACGCCGCGCACGCCGTTCTTCGTCGGCGACCTGCCGCATGCGTGGGTGGCCTCGGATTTCGTGCGCTCGGTGCTGGATATGTTCGCCTACGAGCGCGAAGGCGATGACAGCCTGGTCATCGCCGCAGGCCTGCCGGCGCGCTGGTTCGAAGGGCAGGGCGTGGTGATCGAGAACCTGCGCACGCCGCAGGGGCGGCTCGGCTATTCGATCAAGCGCAGCGACAAGCAGTTGCAGCTGCAGTTGCAGACCGGGCTGGTGTTGCCGGCCGGCGGCGTGGTGTTCCCGTGGCCGTATGCGGGCGAGCCGGGCAAGGCCACCGTCAACGGCGAAGCGGTGGAGTGGCAGGGCAACGAGCTGCGCATCCAGCAGATGCCGGCGCAGGTGGAGATCGAGGTGCCGGCATCGGTGCGCCGGGCCGAGCGCAAGGCGCAGTGATGAAGGCCGGCGCGCACTGCATGCGCGCAGTGCTGGCGCTGCTGCTGTTGGCCTCGGCACCGGTCGGTGCCGAGGACGCAGGGGCCGCCGCCGGGATGACGCTGGTGACGTTGAACCTGCATCACGACAGCGGCGATTGGCCGGCCAGGCGCGAATACATCGCCAACGAACTGGCGACACTGCGTCCGGATGTGATCGCGCTGCAGGAGGTGATCGAGCGTACCGGCAGCGTCGACAACCAGGCAGCGTGGCTGGCGCAGCGATTGGGCTATGACTACGAGTTCGCCTCGGTGGATGCGATCGGGGCAACCAAGCGCTACGGCAATGCGTTGCTGACGCGCCGGCCGATCCTGGCACGCCATCAGCGCCTGTTGCAGCCGATCGAGGACTACCGGATCGCCGCGCAGCTGCGCATCGACGTCGATGGACAGCCGGTCAACGTCTACGTCACCCACCTCAACGAGCGCAGCGATGGCCATGGGCGGAGTACCCGCACCCGCCAGGTGGCCGATCTGCTGCGCTTCGTTTCCGATACCGCGGGCGAGGCGCCGGTGGTGATTGCCGGCGATTTCAACAGCGCCGCCGATGCGATCGACCTGGAAGCGCTGCGCAAGGGCTACGGCGACAGCTATGGCAGCGTGCACCGCGATGCCCGCGCGAGCACGTTGAACATGGAGATTTACGACAAGCCGGCGCGCATCGATCACGTGTTCTTCCAGCAACAGCGATTGCTGGCACGCGAGGCGCGGATCGTGTTCGACGTGCCGGATGCACAGGGGCACTGGGCTTCGGATCACTACGGTGTATGGGCGCGCCTGCAGTTCGCGCCGCTGCCGGAGCGATCGATGGCGGATTCGGCGCCACCCCGCAATCCGTAGCGCCGAGCTTGCTCGGCGGGCTCTCCCGGTAACGCTTCAGCCGAGCAAGCTCGGCTCTACGACGGATTGCCTCAGCCGAGCGAGCTCGGCTCTACGTCACGCTGCCGCGCGTACCTGCCGCACGATCGCCGCGGCCTTGGCCGAGGTCTCGCGGACCTTGTCCCACGCGCCATCGGCGATCCAGTTGTTCGGCACCATCCACGAACCGCCGATGCACAGCACGTTCGGCTGTGACAGGAATTCGGCGGCGTTGGACTCGCTGATGCCGCCGGTCGGGCACAGCTTGAGCTCGGCAAGCGGGCCGGCCAGACCCTTGAGCATGCTCAGGCCGCCTACCGCGCTGGCCGGGAACAGCTTGCACACGCGGAAGCCGCGCGCCATCAGTTCCAGGAACTCGGTCGGCGTGGCACCGCCCGGCACCACCGGCAGCGGCGCCTGCGCCAGCGCGTCGGCCAGGACCGGCGGCGTGCCCGGGGTGACCAGGAAATCGGCGCCGGCGTCGATCGCCCGCTGCATCTGCTCGACCGACAGCACGGTGCCCGCACCGACCACCACGTCCGGCAGTTCCTTCTTCAGCACCGCCAGGGCTTCCATCGCGACCGGTGTGCGCAAGGTCAGTTCGATCGCCGGCAAACTGCCTTCCAGCAGCGCGGCCGATACGCGGCGCGCCTGGTCCAGCGTGTGGACGGTCACCACCGGCAGGATGCCGGCGGCGCGGAGCAGTTGTTCGGCCTGATTCTGATATTCGGCAATGCTCATGCTTTTCTCTGGTTCAAAAAACTAAGGGATTGGGGATGGGGGATGGGCGATTCGTGGAAGCAGCGGACCGGCTTTTGCCAGTCCCCGATCCCGAATGCCAATCCCGGCCCTCAAGCATCATTGGCTTCGTGGGGCGCGGCCGCGGCGGCAGGCACATCGCCCAGTTCGTATTCCGCGTCGTACTCCCACATGCTGCCGTCGTGGTTCATCGGGCCGCAGGAGATCGAGATCGCGCCCTGGTCGGCCGGGCCGACCACACGACGGTTGATCGCGAACAGGTTGCGGCCCAGGTCGTTGGCGGCCGGCGCGCTGTTCGGTGCGATCTCGCGCGCCACCCAGTCTTCCGGCGATACCTTGACTTCCAGAATGCCGGCCTCGCCATCGAGCACGACGATGTCGCCGTCGCGGATGCGACCGATCGGGCCGCCGCGCGAGGCTTCCGGGGTGACATGGATCGCCGCCGGGAACTTGCCGGAGGCGCCGGACAGACGGCCGTCGGTGACCAGCGCCACACGTCGGCCCTGGTTCTGCAGCATGCCCAGCAGCGGCGCCAGCGAATGCAGTTCCGGCATGCCGTTGGCGCGCGGACCCTGGTAACGCACCACCGCGACGAAGTCGCGCGGCAGCAGGCCGGCGGCGTGCAGCTTGTTGAGCATCTGCGGCGCATCGACCACCACCGCTGGTGCTTCGATGCGGCGGTATTCCGGCTTCACTGCGGAAAGCTTGATCAGCGAACGGCCGAAATTGCCGCGCAGCAGGCGCAGTCCACCTTGCGCTTCGAACGCGCTGGCGACCGGGCGCACGACCGCTTCATCGGCGCTGGTGGCGGTACCGGGCACGAACACCACGCGGCCGTCCTGCAGGCGTGGCTCCTGCGCATAGGCGCGCATGCCGCCATCGACGATGGTCGGCAGGTCGTCGTGCATCAGCCCGGCATCCATCAGCTCGCGGAACACGAACGCGGTGCCGCCGGCGGCGTGGAAGCGGTTCACGTCGGCCTCGCCATTCGGATAGACGCGCGCCAGCAGCGGCACCGTCTGCGAGATCAGGTCCATGTCGTCCCAGGTGAGCACGATGCCGGCCGCACGCGCCACTGCGATCCAGTGGATGGTGTGGTTGGTCGAGCCGCCGGTGGCCATCAGCGCGACGATCGCGTTGACGATCGCGCGCTCGTCGATGAGACGGCCGAACGGGCGGAAATCCTGGCCCAGCGCGCTGATCGCCAGCGCACGCTCGGTGGCCGCACGGGTCAGCGCATCGCGCAGGGGGGTGTCCGGATTGACGAACGAGGCGCTCGGCAACTGCACGCCCATCGCTTCCAGCAATACCTGGTTGGAGTTGGCGGTGCCGTAGAAGGTGCAGGTGCCCGGCGCGTGGTACGAGGCCGATTCGGCTTCGAGCAGTTCCTCGCGGGTGGCTTCGCCGGCGGCGTAGCGCTCGCGCACCTCGGCCTTCTGCTTGTTGGGAATGCCCGGCGTCATCGGCCCGGCCGGCAGGAACACCGCCGGCAGGTGACCAAATGCCAGCGCGCCGATCAGCAGGCCCGGCACGATCTTGTCGCACACGCCCAGATAGACGGTGCTGTCGAACATGTCATGACTCAGGCCGATCGCCGCGGCCTGGGCAATGTTGTCGCGCGAGAACAGCGACAGCTCCATGCCACCGCGGCCCTGGGTGACGCCATCGCACATCGCCGGCACCGCGCCGGCAACCTGCGCGGTGGCGCCGAGCGCGCGCGCGGTTTCGCGGATCAGTTCCGGATACGTCTCGAACGGCTGATGCGCCGAGAGCATGTCGTTGTAGGAGGTGACGATGCCGAGGTTCGGCGTGACATCGGCGCGCAGCCGGCCCTTGTCGGTGGGGCCGCAGGCGGCGAAGCCATGGGCGAGGTTGCCGCAGCTCAGACGCGCGCGGAACGGACCGTCACGCAGAGCGGCGTCGATGCCGGCGAGATAGGCGGCGCGCGACGGCGCACTGCGCTCGCGGATGCGCTCGGTGACGGCGTGGATATTCGGATGCAGGCTCATTGGCTGATTCAAAGGGGCTATGAGAGGGAGGCCGGAGGCCAGGGGCCAGAGGCCGGGGAAAGGCGGAGGCGGAAGAGACGGGGCAGGAGGCACTTCCCTGGCCTCTGGTCCCAGGCCTCCGGCCCCTGCCTAAGCACACCAGTGCACGCGCAGGCGCGGCCCCGGCAGTGCGATGGCAGCGCGGATCGGATATTCCAGCGGATCGTCGCCCTTCAGTGCTGTTTCCAGCACTTCCAGCTTCTGCTTGCCGCGCAGCAGCAGCAGTCGGGTACCCGCTGCTGCGAGCCCGGCGGGTGTCAGCGTGATCCGCAACGGCCAGGTGTTGGAACCGGGGCAGCCGGTGGCGTCCAGCGATGCATAGGGCTCTGGATTGGCCAGCGCCTTCGGCAGATCGGTTGCACCGGGAAACAGCGAGGCGGTATGCCCGTCGCCGCCCATGCCCAGCACCACCACGCTCGGCGCGGGGGCGTGCCGAGCATGCAGGTTGGCCAGATGCACGCATTCGTCGATCGGCTTGCCCGGCCGCACCAGCGGCATGAAGCCCATGCCGTCGGCGTGATCGAGCAGGCTGTGCCTGACCAGCCATGCATTGCTGTCCGGGTCCTGCGGCGACAGCCAGCGTTCGTCGACCAACCCGGTTTCGACCTTGTTCCAGTCCAGCGGACGCGTCGCCAGCGATTCGTACACCGGTGCCGGGGTGGTGCCGCCCGAAAGCAGCATGCGGGCCTGGCCGGTCTTTTCGAGTTCGTGCGAGAGGATGGTGGCCAGTTCGGTCGCGATCCCCTCGATCCAGTCCTGCGGTTCTTCGTACCGAACCAATGCGATGCGTTCGTGATTGTGCAGTTTCATCGTGTTGCTCCCGATGCCGCTTCGCGCTCGGCATCCACGGCGTAAGCGGCCGCGCCGAGCAGGCCGGCCTGCGGATGCATCACCGCCAGCGACGGCACCTTCGACATGATCGAAGAGAAGCGTCCCTTGTTCTCAAAACGCTGGCGGAAGCCGGAGTGCTGGATCGAGTCCAGCAGTCGCGGCACCAGGCCGCCGGTGAGGAACACGCCGTCCCAGGCACCTTGGACCAGCACCAGGTCGCCGGAAATGGCGCCGAAGATCGCGCAGAACAGGTCGATCGTGCGCATCGCCCGCGCATCGCCCGCGGCTGCGCGCTCGGTGATGTCCTTCGGTTGCAGCGGGCCCGGATCGATACCGGCGATCTCGCTCAGTGCGCGATGGATGTTGACCAGGCCCGCACCGCAGATCAGGCGCTCGTTGGAGACGCGGCCGAACTGCTTGGACAGCAGCTCCAGGATCTGGATTTCTTCCGGCGTGCCCGGCGGGAAGCTGACATGGCCACCCTCGGTCTCCAGCGGATAGCAGCGGCCGTTGCGGACGATCAATCCGCCCACGCCCAGCCCGGTGCCGGGGCCGATCACCGCGTAGTTGCGCGGTTGCTCCACCGCGGCTGGCTCCCAACTGGCGCCACCGACCTGCACCACGTCCTTGGGCTGCAGCAGGCTGATCGCCATGGCCTGCGCGGCAAAGTCGTTGATCAGGTACAGGCTGTCGAAGCCGAGCATGCCGGCGGTGCGGCTGCGCGAGATCACCCACGGATGGTTGGTGATGCGGGCCTCGTCGCCATCGACACGACCGGCCACCGCGAACACGCCGCGGGTGGTGCTCACGCCGGTCTGTTCGAGGTAATGGCTTGCCGCATCGCCGAGCGAGGCGAACTCGACGACTTGGTACTCGCGCACAGTGTCATCGAGCAGCGGGTTGGACGCATCGATGTCGGCCAGCGCGAAACGCGCGTTGGTGCCGCCGATGTCGGCCACCAGCACCGGCTTGGACAGCGACAGGTTCATGTATCGGCTCCGTGGCCGTCGATGCCGGGCGGCAGGAACGGTTGGGCTTGGGCCGGGCCCCAACTGCCGGCCGGGTAGGGTTCCAGCGGCAGGTTGGCTTGCTTCCAGGCATCGCTGACGCTGTCGATCCACGCCCAGGCGGCACGGACTTCGTCGTCGCGCACGAACAGCGCGTGGTTGCCGTTGAATGCGTCCAGGAACAGACGCTCGTAGGCGATACGGCGATGCAGGCCGGTCGGGACCGACAGCTCCAGTTCCAGCGGCTGCAGTTCCAGCGCGCCCCATTCCGGGCCGGCCAGACTGCTCATCAGCCCCAGCTCGATGTTTTCCTGCGGCTGCAACTGGAAGGTCAGACGGTTCGGCACGGCGTGCTTGCGGTCCGGACGCTCGAACAGCCAGTGCGTGACCGGCTTGAGCGTGACCACCACGCGGGTGGTGCGCTCGGGCATGCGCTTGCCGGTGACCAAATGGAACGGCACGCCTTCCCAACGCCAGTTGTCGATGCGTGCGGTGACGCCGACGAAGGTCTCCACATCGCTGCCTTCCGGCGGCTGATAGGCCTGGGCCGGCTCGCCGTTGATGGTGCCGGCGGTGTAGCGGCCGCGCACGCTGTCATGCGAGGCATGCGCCGCATTGAGTGGGCGCAGCGCACGCAGCACCTTGACCTTCTCATCGCGGATGCGGTCGGCTTCCAGCGAGGCCGGCGGCTCCATCGCCACCAGGCACAGCAACTGCAGGATGTGGCTCTGGACCATGTCACGCAGCGCGCCGGAGCGGGCGTAGTAGGCGTCGCGGCCGTCCACGCCCTCGCTCTCGGCGACCAGGATCTGCACCGACTCGATGTAGTTGCGGTTCCATACCGCTTCCAGCAGCGTGTTGCCGAAGCGCAGCGCGATCAGGTTCTGCACCGCGGCCTTGCCCAGATAGTGGTCGAGGCGGAACACGCGGTCCTCGTCGATCAACGCACCGATCGACTGCAGGATTTCCTTCGCACTGGCCGAATCGTGGCCGATCGGCTTTTCCAGCATCAGCCGGTGCGGGGCCGCCAGCGCGCCGCCTTCGGCCAGGCCCTGGCAGGTGCTGATGTACAGGCCCGGCGGGATCGCCAGGTAACTGACGCAGGTGCGGTTGGTCAGATCGCGCACCGCCTCGGCCACCGAGGTGGTGTCGCGCAGGTCCACCGAGCGGTAGTCGATCCGCTGCAGCATCGCCTCGATCTGGGCGGCATCGGCATGCGGCAACGCCTGCTCCAGGCGCGGGCGCAGGATGTCGCGGAACTTGGCGGTGTCGTGCGGAGAAAGCGCCAGCGCACGGACCCGGAAATCTTCCGGCAGCAGGCCGTCGATCGACAGGCGCAGCAGGGAAGGGAAGAGATAGCGTTGCGCCAGGTCGCCCGTGGCACCGAACAGGAGAAGTGTGTTGTGCATGGATCGAGTTTCAGGTTCCTGTGACATCGTTATCGATTAGATGGCCCGAGGGTTTCCAGGCGTTCTGGTGATCGGTTTGGCTGCATTGGCCGACGGCTTGCGCTGTCCGTCGGAATCCCCGCTCACGGCGGTTAGCCCCCGATTGTTGCAGCAAAGGCCCGACATGTTTAGGGCAGGCCGGGCATACCTCGGCAATGGATGTGGAATGCCAGCGTCCATACGGGGTTGGATGTGTTCGGGCGTTCGGTGCTGTGGCGTCATGTTTCCCTCCCGGTCTGAATCCCCGCACCCGCAGGCGCGGCCCCTTGTCAAGGACTCGCGCCTTCGTTCCACATGGGTGATGTGCCAGGCCCTCGCGGGGGATCGGCATCCTGCAAAACCCTGCGCATGAAGGTGCGTATTCCTGCGTGGATCCCGCAATATCGATGTTGCCATGTGTAAACGATTACATGGCAGAATAAACCAATGCATTCGTTTCCGGTAAAACTGCGACGATTGCCTGGTGCTGACGTCGGGAGGGCCGGCGCAGGTTGGTATCTCCGGTTGAGGCGAAAAGATGGCGAAAGTGCAGTTGGACAGCGTCCGCAAGGTCTATGACAACGGCCAGGTGGCCGTGCAGGGCGCCAGTTTCGAGGTCGCCGATGGTGAACTGATGGTGCTGGTGGGGCCTTCCGGTTGCGGCAAGTCCACGCTGCTGCGGATGATCGCGGGGCTGGAGGAGGTCAGTGACGGCACGCTGCGGATCGGCGAGCGGGTGGTCAACGACGTGGCGCCGAAGGATCGCGACATCGCGATGGTGTTCCAGAGCTACGCGCTGTATCCGCACATGACCGTGGCCGAGAACCTGGCCTTCGGCCTGAAGCTGCGTGGCACGCCGAAGCCGGAAATCACGCGCCGGGTGAAGGAGGCCGCCGACATGCTCGGCCTGACTTCGATGCTCGACAAGCTGCCCAAGGCGATGTCCGGCGGCCAGCGCCAGCGCGTGGCGCTGGGGCGGGCGATGGTGCGCGAATCGTCGGTGTTCCTGCTCGACGAGCCGCTCTCCAACCTCGACGCCAAGTTGCGCCACAGCGTGCGTACCGAGATCGCGCAACTGCACCGCAAGCTCGGTACCACGATGATCTATGTCACCCACGATCAGGTCGAGGCGATGACGCTGGGCCAGCGCATCGTGGTGCTCAAGGACGGCGTGATCCAGCAGATCGACACGCCGATGGCGCTCTACGAACGTCCGGGCAATCTGTTCGTGGCCGGTTTCCTGGGCAGCCCGGCCATGAATGTGCTGCGCGGACGCCTGGTCGCCGGATCGGGCCTGGGCCTGCAGCTCGCGGGCGGGCGCATATTGCCGATCGAAGGCGCGGCCGTGCCGACGGACTGGCTGGGGCGCGAGATCGTGATGGGCGTACGTCCCGAGCACCTGCAGCCGGCGCCGTCGGAGCAGGTGGCTTCGTTCGAGACCGTGATCGAAGGGCTGGAGCCGGTCGGCAACGAAATCTTCGTCAATGTCTCGTTGGACGGGGCGCTGCTGGTGCTGCGGGTGCCGCCGCAGACGCTTCCCGCGATAGGCGGGGTGCTGTCGGTGGCGATCCAGGCAACGCATCTGCACTTCTTCGATGCTGAAAGCGGTGAGCGCCTGTCCGCGTCTGATTGACGGCCAGAGCTTGTCGTAGGAGCGGCTTCAGCCGCGATGGGGCATTACCAGTAGAGCCCCATCGCGGCTGAAGCCGCTCCTACGAAAGAGATCAGGGGCCTTGAACTGCTGCCTTGTAGAGCCGCGCAAGCTCGGCTCTACGAGCGCGCCAGCCCTTCCAGGAATGCAACGGCGTGCGCCGGCTCGCCACGGACGGTCAGGCCTTCTTCGGCCGAATCCAGTGGCAACACTGCCAGGGCCAGACCGACCGCCACGCTGGCCACGCTGCCGATCGCCTGATCGTCACGTCGCACCTCATCGCCTGGTTGCGCATCCGTGGCGACGTCGAGCAGGCGCGTGCTGCGCTTGGCTTTGCCGAGGAAGTGCGTGCGCGCGACGATTTCCTGGCCGGGATAGCAGCCCTTCTTGACGCTGTAGGCGCCGAGCCGGTCCAGTCCGATCTGTTGCGGCGTCCATTGCTCGCGCTGCGAGGCGTCCAGTCGCGGCAAGCCCATGCGCAGGTCGAGCTTTCGCCATTCCTGCGCGAAATCGACATCGTCCAGCGCCTGCGATGTTGCCGATTGCACGCAGAGCGTGCGTGCGACGCTGGACGCACCGAGGTCGAACAGCAGGCGATCCGGCTCGATGGTCAACTGATTGCCACTGCTGGGCGCAGGCTTCAGGCAGCCATAGGTCGCAAGGTCCGCGCGTGCCTCGATGCGCACTTTTCGCCGGAACACGAACCGGCGCAGTTGCTCGGCGATCGCGCCGGCATCGCCGTCCGGGAACACCAGGGTGACGTCCTGCTCACCCGGCCGGGCCAGCAGGAAGATCGCGATGACCCGCCCCTTGGGGGTGAGCCAGGCGCTCCATTGCCAATGGCCGAGCGGCAGCGACAGCACGTCGTTGGCGAACTGTGCCTGGCAGAAAGCAGCCGAATCCGGCCCTTGCAGCGTGATGATTTGCGCTTCCGGGAGGAGGGCAAACGCCGGTTCCGTCATGTGAAGGTTGTCAGGCACGGGGGGCAGGACTAAAATTTGCTGCGTTGCGAGACCCACATGATAGGCCAAACGACCCCCACTCCCGAGACCGAGCCTGAGGCACCGCCACCTGATGGAACGCATGATTCCATGGGTGACACGGAGCCGAAGGAGATCGGTGGTCGCGGCGGATTGGATCCGGTGCGATACGGGGATTGGGAAAAGAACGGGCGTTGCATCGATTTCTGAGCAACATCCAGCCAACGCGGCGCAGAGCCGCCCAGCCGAGAAAAACGAGTCCAGCGAATGGCGATCCAAGAACGACCATTGTCTCCACACCTCCAGGTGTATCGCTGGCAGATTCAGATGGCCACCTCGATCCTGCATCGAGCGACCGGCATCGTTCTGTCAATTGGAGCCCTGATCATCGCCACCGGCTTGCTGGTGCTGATGCTGGGCTCCGAACACTGGAGTTGTTTCACGCAGCTGGCGGGCGCCTGGTATGGCCAGCTTTTCCTGTTCTTCTGGTCCTGGGCCTTCGCCTACCACCTGTGCAACGGCATCCGCCACATCGTGCAGGACTTCGGTATTGGTTTCAGCATTCCCGCATTCAAGCGCAGCAGCTGGCTTTCGGTGATCGCCAGCCTGGTGATCACGGCCCTGATCTGGGCCTATGTCCTGCTGGGAGCCGGCGCATGAGTCGCTTTCGTACCCCGCTGAAGAGCGTGCGCGGCCTCGGTGCCGCCAAGACCGGCACCGGACATTTCGTTCAGCAGCGCGTGACCGCTACCGCGCTGGTATTCCTCGGCATCTGGTTCCTGGTATTCGTGCTGAGGCTGCTCGGCTCGGACTACGTCACTGCGACCGAAGCGGTGTCCAAGCCGTGGAACGCGGTGCTGCTGGTCAGCTTCCTGCTGTCGATGTTCTGGCATGCCCAGCTCGGCTTGCAGGTCGTCCTTGAGGATTACATCCACAATTCGCTCCTGGCCCTGGCGCTGCAGACGACGGTGAAGTTCATCGCCGCCGCTGGCGCGATCGCCAGCGTCTTCGCGGTGGTTCGCATCGCGCTGGGCGGTGTCTGAGTTCTCCTCAGACACCCAAAACAGGAATCCCGATTAGATGTCCGCTTACAAGATTACCGAGCACAAGTACGACATGGTGGTGGTTGGCGCCGGCGGCGCTGGCCTGCGCGCCACGTTCGGCCTGGCCCAGAAGGGCTTGCAGACCGTCTGCCTGACCAAGGTTTTCCCGACCCGCTCGCACACCGTGGCGGCGCAGGGCGGCATTTCCGCCGCCCTTGGCAACATGGGTGACGACGACTGGCGCTACCACTTCTACGACACCATCAAGGGGTCGGATTGGCTGGGCGACCAGGACGCCATCGAGTACATGGTGCGCGAGGCGATCCCCGCGATCATCGAGCTTGAGCACTACGGCGTGCCGTTCTCGCGTACCGAGGAAGGCAAGATCTACCAGCGTCCGTTCGGCGGCATGACCACCAAGTACGGCGAAGGCCCGGCCGCACAGCGCACCTGCGCAGCGGCCGACCGTACCGGCCACGCCATGCTGCACACGCTGTACCAGCAGTCGCTGGCGCACAACGCGCGCTTCATGATCGAGTACTTCGCACTCGACCTGATCTTCGACGAAGAGGGTGTCTGCCGTGGCGTGCTCGCGCTGGACATGGCCGAGGGCTCGCTGCACCTGTTCCGCGCGCACGGCGTGGTGCTGGCGACCGGCGGCTACGGTCGCGCCTACTTCAGCGCGACCTCGGCGCACACCTGCACCGGCGACGGTGGCGGTATGGTGATGCGTGCCGGCCTGCCGATGCAGGACATGGAGTTCGTGCAGTTCCACCCCACCGGTATCTACGGTGCGGGCTGCCTGATCACCGAGGGCGTGCGCGGCGAAGGCGGCATCCTGCGCAACAGCAGCGGCGAGCGCTTCATGGAGCGCTATGCACCGCACTACAAGGATCTGGCTTCGCGCGACGTGGTCGCACGCTCGATGACCGTCGAGATCCGCGAAGGCCGTGGCGTCGGCGAGCACAAGGACCACATCCTGCTCGACCTGACCCACCTCGGCCCGGGCGTGATCGACGAGAAGCTGCCGGGCATCGCCGAGAGCGCGCGCATCTTCGCCGGTGTCGACGTGCACAAGCAGCCGATCCCGGTGATCCCGACCGTCCACTACAACATGGGCGGCATCCCGACCAACTACCACGGCGAAGTGGTGCGCAAGGTGGGCGACAACCCGGACGCCGTGGTGCCGGGCCTGTACGCGATCGGTGAAGCCGCCTGCGTGTCGGTGCACGGTGCCAACCGCCTGGGCTCCAACTCGCTGCTCGACCTGGTGGTGTTCGGTCGTGCGGTGGCCAACCGCTGCGCCGAGACGATCCGCACCAACCAGCCGCACAAGCCGCTGCCGTCGGATGCCTGCGACAAGGCGCTGGGTTTGCTCGATAAGCTGCGCTACGCCGATGGCGACACGCCGACCTCGGTGATCCGCGACAAGATGCAGCGCACGATGCAGGCCGACGCTGCGGTGTTCCGCACCAGCAAGACGCTGAAGGAAGGCTGCGAGAAGATGGACGACATCTTCGCCTCGTTCGAGGACGTCAAGGTGTCGGACCGTTCGCTGGTCTGGAACTCGGACCTGATCGAGACCTACGAGCTGAACAACCTGCTGCTCAACGCGGTGGCGACGATCAACTCGGCCGAGCAGCGCAAGGAAAGCCGTGGCGCGCACGCTCAGGAGGACTACCCCGATCGCGACGACGTCAACTGGCAGAAGCACACGCTGGTGTCGGTCGACGACAAGGGCCACTGCAGCTTCGACTACCGTCCGGTACATATGTACACGCTGAGCAAGGACGTGGACGTCGTCCCGCCCAAGCCGCGCGTGTACTGACCAAAGCCGGGATTCGGGATTCGGGATTCGGGATTCGCGCATGCGGAGCCCCGTCTTTCAACGAATCCCTAATCCCTAATCCCCAATTCCGGATTACAAGCCATGGCAGAGTTCACCCTCCCCAAGAATTCCAAGATCGGCAAGGGCAAGCATTTCCCGGCCCAAGGCGCCAAGAACGTCCGCACCTTCAAGGTCTACCGCTGGAGCCCGGACGAAGGCGTCAATCCGCGTACCGACACCTACGAGATCGATCTCGACAAGTGCGGCCCGATGGTTCTGGACGCGCTGATCAAGATCAAGAACGAGATCGATCCGACGCTGACCTTCCGCCGCTCGTGCCGCGAGGGCATCTGCGGTTCGTGCGCGATGAACATCGACGGCACCAACACTCTGGCCTGCACCCGCGCCATCGCGGACTGCGGCAAGAAGGAAGTGCCGATCTACCCGCTGCCGCACATGAACGTGGTCAAGGATCTGGTTCCGGATCTGACCCACTTCTACGCGCAGTACGCCTCGATCAAGCCGTGGATCCGCACGCAGACCCCGGCACCGCCGGATCGCGAGCGCCTGCAGTCGCCGGAAGACCGCAAGAAGCTCGACGGTCTGTACGAGTGCATCCTGTGCGCCTGCTGCTCGACCAGCTGCCCAAGCTACTGGTGGAACGGCGAGCGCTACCTGGGCCCGGCGATCCTGCTGCAGGCCTATCGCTGGATCATCGATTCGCGCGATGAGGACACCGGTGCGCGTCTGGACGATCTGGAAGATCCGTTCAAGCTGTATCGCTGCCACACCATCATGAACTGCGCACGCACCTGCCCGAAGGGCCTGAACCCGGCGCTGGCGATCGCCGAGATCAAGAAGCTGATGATGGAACGCCGCGCCTGATTCAAGGCGGGGTGATGGCTGCTTGCGCAGCCAGCGCGCGACGGCACCGACCTTCGGGTCTGGTGCCGTCGTTGTTTCAGGGCCGAGGAGCCTGCGGGAACGGAACCGGATGATGGACGAAGCCACCGAACTGAAGAAGCTGCGCTGGCGCTGCCGGCGCGGCATGCGCGAACTGGACCAGTTGTTCGGCCGCTACCTCGATCGACGCTGGAAGGAAGCTTCCGATGCCGAACGGGCGGTTTTCCTACTGCTGTTGGACAGCGAGGACGATAAGTTGTGGCGCTGGTTCATGGGCTACGAGGATTGTCCGGATGCACGCCTGGTCGAACTCATCGGTGTCATCTGCGGCCTGCCGGCTTGAGTGGCGGCCTTCGCGTTGGTCGATGACGGCCTGCGGGGCGTTGTCCTTGCTGGCGATCACCTCGCTCTGGCTCAGCGAACTTGTCTGGTGGCTGGCGCTGGGCGGCTCGATCCTGGCCGCCGGCTGGGGTGTGCGCCGGATCCGGGCCGAGCAGTGGGCTGAATCCTTCGACGTGGTCATCCCGTGGGACGGCGCACGTCCGGTCATCGTGGCGGGCGCGGCGGTGGACATGTTCGAGGTCGAATGGCGTGGTTCGCTGGCGTTGCTGCGCTGGAAGATGCCGGGGCAGGGGTGGGACGCTCGATTATGGTGGCCGGATCTGTTGCCGCCGCCGGTACGACGTGAACTGCGTCTGGCCGCATCGGCCCGGGCCATTTCGTCAGATACGCCGTAGATGGCACCATAGTCCTCTTTCTCATCCTTAGAACGGTCCGGTCGAACGGCATGTTCAAACCCATTTCTGTCGCCATCGGGCTGCGCTACCTGCGTGCCAAGCGTCGCAACGGCTTCATTTCCTTCATTTCGATGGCCTCGATCCTGGGTATCGCGCTGGGCGTGATGGTGCTGATCACCACGCTGGCGGTGATGAACGGCTTCCAGAAGGAGATCCGCGATCGCCTGCTGCAGATGGCCGCGCATGCCACGGTCAGTGCCGACGGCGCGCCGATGCACGACTGGCAGCACGCGGTCGAGGTGGCGATGCGCGATCCGCGCGTGGCCGGGGCGGCGCCTTACATCGAGAGCCAGGCGTTGTTGCAGGGCCCGCGCAACCAGCCGGCGATCGTGCGTGGCGTGATCCCCGCGCAGGAAGCCAAGGTGTCGGTGCTGGCGCAGAAGATGAAGCGCGGCTCGGCCGACAGCCTGACGCCCGGTTCGTACAACATCCTGCTCGGCCAGGAACTGGCGATATGGCTGGGCGTGGATGTAGGCGACCAGGTGCTGGTGATGCTCAGCGATGCCCAGATCACCCCGATCGGCGCCTTGCCCAAGTACAAGCGCTTCACCGTCAGCGGCATCTTCGAGGCCGGTTACAACGAGATCGACCGCGGCCTGGCGGTGGTCAACATGGACGACATGGCGCGGGTGCTGCGCATGGACGGCGTCACCGGCGTGCGCCTGAAGCTGCATGACATGGACAAGGCTTTCGAGGTGGCGCGCGATCTGGCGCTCAACCTGCAGGGGCCGTACCGCGTCAGCGACTGGACCCAGGAAAACGCCAATCTCTACCACTCGCTGAAGATGGAAAAGACGGTGATGGGCATCCTGCTGTCGCTGATCATCGCGATGGGTGCCTTCAACCTGGTGTCCTCGCAGGTGATGCTGGTGACCGACAAACAGGCCGATATCGCGATCCTGCGCACGCTCGGCCTATCGCCGGGCGGAGTGATGCGGGTGTTCATGGTGCAGGGCTCGCTGATCGGCATCATCGGCACCGTGCTGGGCGTGATCGGCGGCATCGTGCTGACGCTCAACCTGGAGCGCATCCTCGAGCTGATCGAGTCGATCTTCCACGTCAAGCTGCTGCCCGAGGATGTCTACTACATCACCGGTTTGCCGACCGACATACAGCCGCGCGACGTTGTGGTGATTACCGTGATAGCGCTGGTGATGAGTTTCCTGGCGACGTTGTATCCAGCCTGGCGCGCCGCGCGCACCCAGCCTGCGGAGGCGCTGCGTTATGAGTAATGTGTTGGAGCCGGTCATTCGCGCCGAAGCGCTGGCCAAGACCTATGCCGAGGGCAAGCTGCGCACGCCGGTGTTCGATGGGCTTGAGCTGTCGATCGTGCCGGGCGAGACCGTGGCGATCGTCGGTGCGTCCGGTGCCGGCAAGAGCACGTTGCTGCACCTGTTGGGCGGCCTGGATGTGCCGACTTCCGGTGAGGTCTATGTGGCCGGTCAGAAGATGTCGACGCTGTCCGACGCCGCGCGCGGCGTGCTGCGCAACCGCGCGCTCGGCTTCGTCTACCAGTTCCATCACCTGCTGCCGGAGTTCACCGCGCTGGAGAACGTGATGATGCCGGTGGTGCTGTCCGGCGAGGACATCGCGCCGGCACGCGAGCGGGCACTGAAACTGCTCGATGCGGTCGGCCTGGGCCACCGCGTGGCGCACAAGCCGAGCGAGCTGTCCGGTGGCGAGCGTCAGCGCGCCGCGGTGGCGCGTGCGTTGGTGAACCGTCCGGCCTGCGTGCTCGGCGACGAGCCGACCGGTAACCTCGACGACAGGACCGCCGAGACGGTGTTCGAGCTGATGCTTGAACTCAACCGCGCGCAGAAGACCAGCCTGGTGCTGGTCACCCACGACCGTGGACTGGCGCGCCGGCTCGACCGGGTGCTGGAACTGCACCAGGGCCGGCTGCGCGAGCTGGCGCGAGCCGACGTCTGATGATCGATCGGCAGCCTGCTCAGGCTGCCGGCTCGACGACTACCGCGGTGCCGTAGCAGAGCACCTCGGTCAACCCGGCCATCAATTCGGTTGCGTCGTAGCGAACCGCGATGATCGCGTTCGCGCCTAGCTGGCGCGCGTGCAGCAGCATGTCGCGGTAAGTCTCCGAGCGTGCCTGCTCGCAAAGCTGCGTGTAGATGGTGATGTTGCCGCCGAAGATGGTCTGCAATCCACCGAGGAAATTGCCGACCACGGAGCGGGAACGCACGGTGATGCCGCGCACCAGGCCGAGGTTGCGCACGATCCGGTAGCCGGGTAGATCGAGTGCGGTGGTGACCATCTGGTCGTTCAGCGTGAGCGTGGGGACGTAGCTGCTGTTGTAGGGATCGGCCATGGCGGGTGCGGTTCCTGGAATGGTTCGGAAAGTCCTGACACGACGGTGCGACGGGCGCCGCTGTTCGCCGTGGGCGATCGAGCATAGCGTTGTTGCGGTGGCGGCCGCAGGCCGTCGATGCCGATCGGTCGAAGGAGTGGCCTGTGCGGGAATCGGACCGGCCGGATGCCGGATGCAACGAGGCGCGCGGACTGCCGCTGGTGGCGACATCCATCGGCCTGCTGATTGGCGTGGTGATCGCACTGTGGTGGCCGGGGCTGCTGCCGCGCTGGGTGTATGTGATCGCTTTCGTGCCGATACTGCCGGTCGTGCGTATCCGGTACTGGGGCGTTCCGCTGGCGGCTGTGCTGGTGGGGTTCGGTCTGGCCGAATTGCATGCCGCGTACGCGCTTGCCGGTCAGTTGCCTGCGGCATCGGAAGGGCGCGAGGTCGTAGTGCAGGGACGGATCGAAGGCCTGCCGCAGTCGGACCCACGCCGGACCCGCTTCGTGCTGCAGGTCGACGACGACGCGACCCAGCCTGCCTTCCTGCGCGGAAGGCGCGTGCAGGCATCGTGGTACGACAACTTCGGCGCGAAGACTCCCGGCCCGCGTGCCGCATTGCGTGCCGGTGCGGAATGGCGTCTGGCGTTGCGATTGCGCGCACCGCGCGGATTGAGCAATCCGGGCGGCTTCGATGCGGAACGGCATGCGCTGGGCAATCGGATCGCGGCAACCGCGCTGGTGCGCAGGCCCGAAAGTGCCGTGCAGCTCGCTCCGCCACGCGGTGTGGACGCGTGGCGCGAGGCGATGTCGGCGCGCATCGACACCGCCGTGGCCGGGCAGGGCGCGCCCTACGTGCGTGCGCTGGCGCTGGGCGATACGCGCGGGCTTCAGGATCCGGACTGGGAAGTGCTGCGTTCGGCCGGGCTGACCCATCTGATCGCGATCTCCGGCTTCCACGTCGGCATGGTCGCCGGATTCTTCGCCCTGTTGTTGCAGGGGCTGTGGTGGTTGCTGCCGGCGTTGGGACGCTATTGGCCGCGACGGCATGCCTCGGCGATCGGCGCGCTGGTCGGTGGCACGGGCTACGCCGTGCTTGCCGGACTCTCGCTGCCGACCGTGCGCACCTTGCTGATGATCGCCGTGGCGGTGTTGTTCGCGCTGGCGAGGCGACGCGGCAATACACCGCAGACATTGGCGATCGCCTTGCTGGCGGTGCTGTTGTTCGACCCGCTCTCGGTGTTGTTCGCGGGGTTCTGGTTGAGCTTCGTCGGCGTCGCCTGGCTGGTGTGGTGTCTGCCGACCCGGTCGATGCCGGTTCTGCGCGGGTTCCTTGCCGCGCAGCGTGTGGCGACGATCGGGCTGGTGCCGTTGACCCTGGCATTGTTCGACCAGGTATCGCTGGTCGGACCACTTGCGAATCTGTTGGCGATCCCGTGGTGGACGCTGGTAGTGGTGCCGTTGGCCTTGGTGGGGACCGCGCTGGAGGCGGCGGTATCGGGCGCGGGCGCCTGGGCCTGGCAACTGGCGGCCTGGTGCTTCGAAGTCAGTTGGACGTTGTTCCAGTGGCTGGCCAGCAGCCCGGTGGCCGCGTGGTGGGCGCCCGAGTCCGGTGCCTGGGCGTTGATGTTCGCGTTGCTGGGTGCGTTCTGGATGCTGATGCCGCGCGGCACGCCGGGGCGCGTGCTGGCGTTGTTGCTGTGGCTGCCGATCTGTCTGCCCGATCGCGAGCTTCCGGCCGAGGGTGAGGCCGAACTGATGATGATCGACGTGGGGCAGGGCTTGGCGCTGCTGGTACGTACCCGCTCGCACGTGCTGCTCTACGACGCCGGCCCGGCAGTTCCGGATGGTTTTGATGCCGGCGAGCGGGTGGTAGTGCCGGCATTGCGCGCCAGCGGGGTGCATCGCATCGACCGGATGGTGCTGAGTCACGCCGACGCCGATCACGCGGGCGGCATGGGCGCGGTCAGAGCGGTATTCCCGGTGCCGGATGCGTTGGCGCCGCTGGGCGCACCGCTGGATGTGCGTGAACGCTGCACGGCTGGCGATGAGTGGACCTGGGACGGCGTCCGGTTTCGCTTCCTGCATCCCTCCCCGGGTTTTCCGTATCTGCGCAATGAATCGAGCTGCGTGCTGCGGATCGAGACGGCCCACGGTGCGGCGCTATTGACCGGTGACATCGGCGACGTCATCGAGCAGCGGCTGTTGCGCGATGCCCGCGCAGACCTGCGCGCGGACGTGGTGCTGGCGCCGCATCACGGCAGTGGTGGCTCCTCGCAGCCCGGTTTCGTGCGTGCCAGCGGTGCCGGATTGGTGCTGGTATCGGCCGGGCATGGCAATCGATTCGGGCACCCGCGCGCCGATGTGGTCCAGCGCTGGCGCGAATCCGGTGCCGAGGTGCTGAACACCGCCGACAGCGGCGCGATACGGGTTTGGCTCGGGCGTGAGGGTGTTCAGGTCAGGGAGCGGCGCCCTTGGCGTGCCCGGCTCTGGGACGCTGCGGAACGTCGGCGGGCGACTGCTATCCTATCGGCGAACGTACATGCGGCCGGCGTGCCGGAGGGTTGAAACGTGTTGGAACTGGTCAAGGCCGGCGGTTGGCCGATGCTGCCCCTGCTGCTGCTGGGCGTAGTCGCGCTCGCGATCGTCCTGGAACGGCTCTGGAGCCTGCGCCGCAACGAGGTGCTGCCACTGGGGCTGGGCGAGGAGGTCCGCAACTGGGCCGCGCGCGGCAAACTTGACCCGGCCCACATCGAATCGTTGCGCCGCAACTCGCCGCTGGGTGCGCTGCTGGCCGCCGCGCTGGACATGCGCGGGCGTCCGCGCGAGCAGATCCGCGAGCGCATCGAGGACACTGGCCGCCACGTCGTGCATCGCATGGAGAAGTTCCTGAACGCGCTCGGCACGATCGCCTCCGCCGGCCCGCTGCTGGGGCTGCTCGGCACCGTGGTCGGCATGATCCAGATGTTCCTGGGCATCCTCGATCACGGCGTGGGCGACGTGAACCAGCTCGCCGGCGGCATCGGCAAGGCGCTGGTCTGCACCGCCACCGGCATGATCATCGCGGTGCCCGCGCTGATCTTCCATCGCTACTTCAAGGGCCGCATCAACGGCTACGTGATCGAGATGGAGCAGGACGCCACCTTGCTGCTGGATGCGCTCGATGGCCGTCCGGTTCCGGCCTCGACCGCCAAGCCGGCCGCCGCAGCACGCGCACCCGCGCTGACGGTCAAGGGCTGAGCGGATGCGGATCCGTGCCGACCGCACCCAGGACGAACCGCATATCGATCTGGTTCCTCTGATCGACGTGATCCTGGTGCTGATCATCTTCTTCGTGGTCACCACCACCTTCGATGCCCGCTCCACGCTGCAATTGCAGTTGCCGACCGCCAGTGACCAGAAGAATCCCGAACCGCCGCGCTCGCTGAGCGTGCTGGTCAACGCCGACGGCCGCTATTTCGTCAACGACCAGGAAGTGCTGCGCCAGGATGCCGAATCGTTGAAGCAGACCATCGCGCAGGTGGCCGGAGAGGACCGCCAGCAGAGCGTGCTGCTGCGCGCCGACGCACGCACGCCATACCAGGCTGTGGTGACCGCTCAGGATGCGCTGGGCCAACTCGGTTTCCGCCGCATCGCGATCGCCACAGCCCCCGAAGTCAACAGGGACGGAAGCCACAAGTGAACGATTCATCCGACGTGTCCGCCCAGGCTTCGCCCTGGCGGACCTACCGACGCCTGTTGTCGCATGCACGCGAGTATCGCGGACTGCTGCTGCTGGCCGCATTCGGCGCCCTGCTGGAGGCTGGTGCAGGCTCTGGCTTCCTCGCCCTGATGAAGCCGATCACCGACGAGACCTTCATTGCCCGCAATCGCGAGGTCACGTTGTGGCTGCCGCTGGCGATCGTCGGTCTGTTCGTGTTGCGTGGCGCTGCCGGCTACATGACCGACATGTCGATGGGGCGGGCCGCGCGCAGCATCGCACGCGACTTCCGGGTCAATGTGCTCGCCAAGTACCTGCGCCTGCCGGGCCACCGTTTCGATGCCGAACCGGTGTCCTCGATGCTGGTGCGGCTGGGTTCGGACAGCGATCAGGTCGCCCAGGCCGCAGTCGATGCGCTGAAGGTGATGGTGCAGCAGACCTTGCAGGTGATCGGCGCGCTGGTGGTGATGATCTGGTACAGCTGGACGGTGACCGTGACGATCCTGCTGGTTGCGCCGCCACTGGCCTGGGTGATGAGCAAGGTCGCACGGCGCTACCGCAGGGTCAGCCATCGCATCCAGGAAAGCAGCGGACACCTGTTGCAGTCTGCCGACCAGGCGCTGTCCGGCTATCAGGACGTGAAGGTCTACGGCGCGCAGGACAGCGAGATGACCCGCTACCGTGAGCTGGCCGATACCAATCTGCAGCTGGCGATGAAGGTCGAATCGACCCGCGGCATCTCCTCGGCCGCGGTGCAGTTGCTAGGTGCGGTCGGTCTGGCCGCGCTGTTGCTGATCGCCGGCCGCGAGGCGCTGGCCGGGCGCCTGAGCGCGGGCGATTTCGTCGCGCTGATGACCTCGATGATCGCGATCATTCCGGCACTGCGGAACCTCACCAATGTGCAGAACATGTTGCAGCGTGGCGTGGCTTCGGCGCAGCGCCTGTTCGTGGTGCTGGATACGCCCGAGGAACAGGACAGCGGCACTCGCCGTTTGGAACGCGCGCAGGGTCTGATCGAGTTCCGTCACGTCACCGCTGCTTACCCGGAGCAGAAACGTCCGGCGCTGGCCGATGTGAGCTTCGTTGCCGCGCCGGGCAGCGTGACCGCTATCGTGGGCCGTTCCGGTAGCGGCAAGTCGAGCCTGGTCAAGCTGATTCCGCGCTTCTACGACCCGCAATCCGGGCAGATCCTGCTCGATGGTCATCCGTTGCAGGACTACCGCTTGGCCGACCTGCGTCGGCAGATTGCGCTGGTCGGACAGCAGGTGATGCTGTTCGATGGCAGCATCGCCGAGAACGTGGCCTACGGCGAAATGCGCACGGCCAATGACGAGCAGTTGCAGCACGCGATCCGTGGTGCCAATGCGATGGAGTTCGTCGAGCATCTGCCCGAGGGCGTGCAGGCACAGGTCGGCGCCAAGGGCGGCAAGCTGTCCGGTGGCCAGCGCCAGCGCCTGGCGATCGCACGCGCGATGCTCAAGGATGCGCCGATCCTGATCCTCGACGAGGCCACTGCCGCACTCGACAACGAGTCCGAGCGACTGGTGCAGGATGCCCTGCATCGCCTGATGCCGGATCGCACCACGCTGGTGATCGCGCATCGCCTGTCGACGATCGAGCATGCCGACCAGGTGCTGGTGATGGACCAGGGCCGCATCGTCGAGCGCGGCACGCATGCCGAGCTGCTGGCGCAGGGTGGGCTGTATTCGCACCTGCACGGCATGCAGTTTCGCGAAAGGCAGGCATGAGCAAGCGAGGGGCACGCACACCTGCGTACTGGTACGGCGACGCATCCATTCCCGTGGGCGCGCGCCTGCTCGAGCCGCTATACGCCGGCGCGACCGCGTTGCGTCGCGCGCTTTATCGGCGTGGCTGGTTCAAGCGCCTGCAGATCCCGGTGCCGGTGGTGGTGGTCGGCAATGTCACCGCGGGCGGTACCGGCAAGACGCCGCTGACGATCGAGCTGGTCGCCCGGCTGAAGGAGGCCGGCTGGAAGCCTGGCGTGGCCAGCCGTGGTTACGGACGCGACGAAGCAAAGAAGGCACGCTGGATCGAGGCCGACACGCCGGTCGAGTTGTCAGGCGACGAGCCGGCGTTGATCGCGTGGAAGACCGGCGTACCGGTGCGGGTTGATGCCGATCGCGTCGCTGCCGCGCGCAAGCTGGTCGAAGCCGGCTGCGACATCGTGATCTGTGACGACGGCCTGCAGCATTACCGGTTGGCACGCGATGTCGAGATCGAAGTGGTCGATGCGCAGCGTCGTTACGGCAATGGGCACCTGCTGCCCGCGGGCCCATTACGTGAGCCGGCGGCGCGCGCGCGCGAATGCGATTTCCGCGTCGTCAATCTGGGGCAGGCCAGCGATGCGCCGGAACAGATCGCGATCGGCGCGGGTTTCGGCGAGTGGGGGATGCGCGTGCGCATCGAACTGGCGCAGCCGCTCAGCGGCGCGCGTACATGCCCGCTGTCGACGTTCGCAGGTCATCGCGTGCATGCGGTCGCCGGTATCGCCTATCCGGAGCGGTTCTTCGCGATGCTGCGCAATCGCGGGATCGGCGTGGTACCGCATGCCTTCGCCGATCATCATCGCTACCGCGCGGAAGATTTCGAATTCGGTAGCCGCTTGCCGGTGCTGATGACCGAGAAGGATGCGGTGAAGTGCCGTGACCTGGCCGAGGACGGTTACTACAGCGTGCCGTTGCAGGCCGAGCTGCCGGCGGCGTTCTGGGTGGCGTTGCTGGATCGCCTGGGCAAGCTGTCACGCGGGTAATGGCAATATGGCGCTTGCGTAGGAGCGGCGTCAGCCGCGATGGAGCTTTCATGCAGACCCTCTGCAAAAGCCCGTATTTCCATATACATGGATCCAAGGGCGCGAGCCCCATCGCGGCTGACGCCGCTCCTGCAGGATAAAAACGAGGGCGCCTTTCGGCGCCCTCATCACATGCAGCGTGCCGTCATCAGAACTTGTAGTTGACCGACAGCCACCAGTTGCGCCCGGCGCCGTAGAAGCCCTGCGCCCAGTACAGGCTGTTGATGTACTTGCGGTCGGTGACGTTGTTGAGGTTCAACGTGGCGCTGATCTTCGGCGTGAAGTCGTAGCTGGTCATCATGCCGAGCAGGGCATAGGAGCCCTGGCGGGTGATGATCTCGTTGCCGCTGGTGTCGGTGACGCCCTGATCGCGATAGATGTCGTCCTGCCACTTCACGTTCGCGCCGACCTTCAACTGTTCCAGTCCCGGGATGCGGTAGGTGGTGGCCAGCTTGGCCGTGCGCCGCGGCACATAGGTGCGCACGTTCTCGCCGTCATCGCCCTTGATTCCGAGCTGGGTGTAGCTGGCACTGACCTGCCAGTACGGGTTCAACTGACCTGCGATCTCGGTCTCGTAGCCGGTGGAGGTGGCGTTGATGCCGTAGTAGGTCTGGATGTTGTTGATGTATTCGCCGGCTTCGGCCAGTCCTTCCTGCTTGGCACGGAAGAAGGCGAACGAACCGTTGACCCGGCCGTCCAGCCACTGGCCCTTGATCCCCAGCTCGGCGTTGTTGCCGGTGACCGGGTCGAGCACGCGGAAGTTGCTGTCCAGTTCGGTCTGCGGATTGAAGATCTCCGCATAGCTGGCGTATAGCGCGTAGTTGGGGTCGAAGTTGTAGACCGCACCTACGAACGGCGTGGCCTTGTTGTCGTCGTAAGAATGCACGCTGCCGTAGTTCTCGCCGCTGCTCTCGATCTGGGTGTAGTTCACGCCGGTGATCAGCTTGAGCTGGTCGCTCAGGTTCCAGCGGACCGTCGCGTAGGCGCTCTTGCGGGTCATGTCGAAGTTGGCGCCGAGCGAATAGGCATCGAAGCTCGGCTTGGTGTAGTTGCCGGTCCAGTCTTCCAGGCTGGGCAGTGCGGTACCGATGTCGTTGCTGTACCAGGACAGCTGGGTCACATCGTAGTGGGCCCAATTCACGCCGGCTACCAAGTCGTGCTGGCGCCCGCCCAGTGCAAAGGTGCCACTGACGTAGAGGTCTGCGTACTTCTGGGTCTCGTCGCTGGCGTAGTAGGAGGGGTAGGAATACAGCCCCAGCCCGGTGTCGCGGTCAGGCGTGCCATAGGCGTAGAACAGGTCGCCTTCGGTCTCGAACTTGCGGTAGTTCAGCGACGCCTTGAGCTTCCAGTCGCCACCGAGTTGTTGTTCGAGTTCGACGAAAGCGCGCTTGTCGGTGCTGTTCCAGGTGCTCCAATCGGTTGCAGTGCTGGTGGAGCGATCGTAATTGGTGGCGCTGCCGTCGGTGTAGTACAGCGGCAATGCGCCCCACATCGCACCCTTGGGCTTGTTCTGCTGGTAGCTGGCACCGACGGTCAGCAGGGTGCTGTCGCTCAGGTCGGCCTCGATCACGCCGTAGAACACTTTCTTGCTGCGGCTGTAGCGGTCGAGGTAGCTGTCGCCGTCCTGCCATGCACCGACCAGGCGCCCGCGCACGCTGCCGCTCTGGTTGAGCTTGCCCGACACGTCCGCGTCGATGCGGTAATTGCTCCACGAGCCGCCGCCGACGCTGACACTTCCCTGCAGGTCCTCGGTCGGACGCTTGCGGACGAAGTTGATCGTCGCCGACGGATTGCCGGTGGAGGAGAGCAGGCCGTTGGCGCCACGCAGCACCTCGATGCGGTCATAGATGGCGGTGTCCATGTCGCCTTCGGCTCCGCCGTTGGTGAATGGCAGGCCCAGGCCATCGACCTGGAAGTTGGTGATGTCGAAGCCGCGTGCGGTGTAGTAGGTGCGATCGGTCTCGATCTTCTCGACGTTGACGCCGGCGGCGTGGCCCAGCACGTCGTCAGCGCTGTTGAGCGCGAAATCGTCCATCTGCTGACGGCCGATCACGCTGACCGACTGCGGGGTTTCCAGTGGAGACAGGTTGAGCTTGGTAGCGGCGGCGGTCTTGCGCACCGTGTAACCATCCTGACGTTCGGCAGTCACCTTGACCGAATCCAGCGTCTTGGCATCGGCGGCTTCTTCGGCCTGGGCGGCCAGGGGAGCGGCCAGGGTGGCGAGCAGCGACAGGAACAGCGCGTTGCGGCGCAAGGCGGAGTGCGAAATCGGCGCGGTCGATGCCGGGCCTGGGACGTTCGAGGTCATGGGGCTCTATAGAATGTTGGGGGAATGGCTCGTTCCACCGGTCGGACCGATGGTGTTCCGTCGTCGCGGACCGACGAATGAAAATTATTCTCAATTAACCTTAGGGCAAGCGCAATCGATGAACACGGGGTTTGTTAAGGAATCGTTTTGGATGAATGGGACTCGTCGTGGCTGAGGCCTTTGTCGTTGCCATCCCCGCCCGCTATGCCGCCTCGCGCTTGCCCGGCAAGCCGCTGCGCCTGCTCGGAGGGCGACCGATGGTCCAACACGTGGCCGAACGGGCGCTGCTGGCCGGTGCGCAGGAGGTCTGGGTGGCTACCGACGACGAGCGGATCGCCGAGGCGATCACCGGCATCGAGGGCGTGCATGTGGCCATGACCGCCACCACGCATGCCTCGGGCACCGATCGGCTGGCCGAGTGCGCGCAGATCGCCGGCTGGGGCGATGAGGTGCGGGTGGTGAACCTGCAAGGCGACGAGCCGTTCGCGCCGGCCTCGGGCATCCGCGCGGTGGCAGAGCTGTTGGTCACCTCGGGCGCCGAGATGGCCACGCTGGCGACCTCGATCGAAGATCCACACGAGCTGTTCGACCCCAATGTGGTCAAGCTGGTGCGCAACGTACGTGGCGATGCGATGTACTTCAGTCGCGCGACGATCCCCTGGCATCGCGATGCCTTCGCGCTCTCGCACGAGCGCAAGCCGGAAGGCGAGTGGCTGCGTCACATCGGCATCTACGGCTACACCGCCGGGTTCCTGCGTCGTTTCGCGGCGATGCCGGCGGGGATGCTGGAGCGGATCGAGTCGCTGGAGCAACTGCGCGTGCTCGAAGCAGGTCATCGGATCGCAGTGGCGTTGACTCCGGAACAGTTTCCGCCGGGCATCGACACGCCGCAGGACCTGGAGCGCGCCGAGGCGCGTCTGGCGGCCCAGTGAAGCTTCTGATCGTCTGTCTCGGCAATATCTGCCGTTCTCCGATGGCCGAGGGTGCGCTGCGTGCGCGGATCGACCGGGCAGGGCTGTCGGATGTCATCGAGGTCGATTCGGCCGGCACCGGCAGCTGGCATGCCGGGGAGCCACCGGACCGGCGCGCGATCCGCTGTGCGCAGGGCCATGGTGTGGATATTTCCGGATTGCGTGCGCGGCAGGTCCGCGCCCAGGACTTCGAGACGTTCGACTGGCTGCTGTGCGCCGATGCGAGCAACCGGCGCGACCTGCTGCACATCGCGCCACCGGCCTACCAGCACAAACTGGCGTTGTGGCTTCCGTGGGCGGGGATCGAGGAACGCACCGACATTCCTGATCCCTATACCGGTGGGCCGGATGACTTCGAGCGCGTGTGGCGGCTGGTGGATGCCGCAGCCGTCGCCAGCGTCGGCCGGATCGCCGCCAACCGGGCATAATTACGCGATGAACGCCACGCTCGCGCCGGAGTTCCCCGAATTCCCTACCTGGCTCAACGCCAGACCCTCCACGCTGCACGAGCATCGTGGCCGCCCCTTGGTATTGGCGTTCGTCAACGCCGGATCGGTGTGGTCGGTGCAGCGGCTGGCCGAACTTTCGTACTGGCAGGCACGCAATCCGGGCCGGCTGCAGGTCATCGTCGTGCAGGTGCCGCGCTTCGAAAGCGAGCGCGATCCGCAGCGCGCATTGAAGCTGCTGCGCAGCCAGGGCATCAGCGCGCCCACGTTGCTCGACAGCGACTGGGAGACCTGGCGCCGGTTCCGTATCGAGTCCTGGCCGACCCTGGTGCTGCTCGATGCGCAGGGGCGCGAGCGGCAGCGTCTGGTCGGTCCGGGAGGCGAGCTGGAGCGCGCGCTGCAGGCGCTGTGCGAAGGCCAGCATCCTCCCAGCGATGGCGAATTGGGAGTGGAGCGTGAGCTGAATCCAGAGCCGAGGCTGCCGTTGCAGTTCCCGGCAGGGCTGGCGGCGACCCCCGATCGGCTCTACATCGCCGACAGCGGCCATCACCGCATCCTCGAATGCACCCACGGCGGCCGCATCCTGCGCCAGTTCGGCACCGGCACGCCCGATTTCATCGACGGCGGCATCGGCGAGGCCGCGTTCAAGCGCCCGCTTGGTGTGGCGCTTGAACGGGAGTTGCTCTACGTCGCCGATACCGGCAACCACGCTTTGCGGCGCATCAATCTGCGCAGTGGTCAGGTCGATACCCTGTGCGGCAACGGCAAGGCGGGCGAACCGGTGGCTGGGCCGTTGTCCAACCCGGCTGGCGTCGGTCTCGATCATCCGCATGGCCTGGCGGTGATCGGCAATCAGGTGTTGATCGCGATGGCCGGCGACAACCGGATCTGGAGCTACGACCTGGGCCACAAGAGCCTGTCGTGGCGCGCCGGTGCCGGCGTGCTGGAGACGCGCGATGGCAGTGGCCATCTGGCCGCGTTCGCACAGCCGGTGGCGCTGGCGGCCGTGCAGCAGGTGCTGTACGTCTGCGACGCGCTGGGTTCGGCGATCCGTTCGATGCAACTGCGTGGCGATCTGGTGCAGACGCTGGTCGGCGGGCAGGGCGTCTGGGAGTCCGGCTACGAGGATGGCCCGCGCTCGCGCGCACGTCTGGAGTATCCGCAGGGCATCGCCCTGGCGCCCGATTCGCCGGTGTTGTGGATTGCAGACAGCGGCAATGGTCGCCTGCGCTCGCTGCGCCTGGGCGGTGGCGAGTTGGCGACGGTGGCATTGCCGCGTCGCCTGCATGGTCCCTCCGGTCTTGCAGTGACGGCCGGTGCGGTGTGGATTTCCGAGACCGACGCGCATGCCGTATTACGCTACGACATCGCCAGCGGTGAATTGAGCGATGTACCGATAGCAGAATGAAGTCCAGGCCGAAAGCCGAATTCGACGGAAAGGCGTTCGCCGCCAAGCTGAGCACCGCGCCAGGTGTCTACCGCATGTACGCGGAAGACGACACCTTGCTGTACGTGGGCAAGGCCCGGGCTTTGCGCAATCGCGTGGGCAGCTACTTCAACGGCAACCCCAAGACCACCCGGATCATGTCCATGCTCTCGCAGATCGCGCGCATGGACGTCACCGTGACCCGCAGTGAGGCCGAGGCGCTGCTGCTGGAAAATCAGCTGATCAAGTCGCTGTCGCCGCGCTACAACGTCGCGCTGCGTGACGACAAAAGCTATCCGTACGTGATGCTGACCCGCGAGCAGTGGCCGCGCATCGCCCTGCATCGTGGGCCACGGGCGGTCGCGGGCCGCTACTTCGGTCCTTATGCCAGCGTGATCGCGGTGCGCGAGACGCTCAACCTGATGCACAAGCTGTTCCGGCTGCGCAGCTGCGAGGACAGCGTGTTCCGCAACCGCTCGCGGCCGTGCCTGCAGTACCAGATCGGCCGCTGCAGCGCGCCGTGCGTCGATCTGGTGGGCGCCGATGACTACGCCGAGTCGGTGCGACGGGCCACGCTGTTTCTCGAGGGCAAGAGTGACCTGCTTGCCGACGAGTTGATGCAATCGATGCAGCAGGCCAGCGAGGCGTTGGAATTCGAGCGCGCCGCGCGGTTGCGCGACCTGTTGTCTTCGCTGCGCAGCATGCAGAACCGCCAGTATGTGGACGGCCGCGCCGCCGATCTGGACGTGTTGTCGGTCGCAATCCAGATGAGCCACGCCTGCGTGCTGTTGCTGAGTTTCCGCGATGGTCGCAATCTCGGCACGCGCGCGTTCTTCCCGCGCACCAATGGCGAGGACAGCCCGGGCGAGATCCTGGCGGCGTTCGTCTCGCAGTACTACGCCGAGCACACGCCTCCGCGCGAGATCGTGCTGGATCGCGAGATCCCCGATCTGGATCTGATCGAGGACGCGCTCAGCGTGTCGGCCGAGTACAAGGTCTCGCTGAAGTGGAGCGTGCGCGGTGAGCGCGCCGGCTACGTCGAACTTGCCAGCCGCAACGCGCAGCTGACGCTGGCGACCGAACTCGACAGCCAGAGCGCCCAGCATGCACGCAGCGAAGCACTGCGCGAGATGCTGGGGCTGGCCGAACCGGTCAAGCGCGTGGAGTGCTTCGACATCAGTCATACGATGGGCGAGGCGACGGTGGCCTCATGTGTGGTGTTCGATGCGAGCGGGCCGGTGCGAGGTCAGTATCGGCGCTACAACATTTCCGGCATCGAACCGGGTGATGACTACGCAGCGATGCGGCAGGCGATCGATCGCCGGTTCCGCCGTGCAGTGGAAGAGAACGGGGTGATGCCGGATGTGCTGCTGATCGACGGCGGCGCCGGCCAGCTGGCGCAGGCACAGGCGGCGTTGGCCGATCTGGGCGTGGAGAACGTGGTTCTGGTGGGTGTCGCAAAAGGGGAGGAGCGACGTGCCGGGCATGAGGCACTGGTCATGCCCGACGGTCGCGAACTGCGACCGGGCGCGGCCTCGCCAGCGTTGCAGTTCATACAGCAAGTGCGCGACGAGGCGCATCGCTTCGCGATCACAGGTCACCGCGGGCGTCGGCAGAAGGCGCGGATGACCAGCAAACTGGAGGACATTCCGGGCATCGGGCCGCGTCGTCGCGCCAACCTGCTCAAGCATTTCGGCGGATTGGCGGGGCTCAAGGCCGCAGGCGAGGCGGAAATCGCGCGTGTAGACGGCGTCAATGCTGCGCTGGCCGCGCGAATCTACGCTAACCTGCACGGGTTGCCGGCGCCTGACGCGTCCGGCGAATAGAGAACCAGATGAAGTTGACCATCCCCACCTGGCTGACCCTGGCGCGGATCCTGATGATCCCCGTGCTGGTCGTGGTGTTCTACCTGCCTTACAAGTGGACGAATTTCGCATCGGCCGCTGTCTTTGGGCTGGCAGCCTTCACTGACTGGCTCGATGGTTGGGTGGCACGCCGCTATCACCAGTATTCCGCGTTCGGCGCCTTCCTCGATCCTGTCGCCGACAAGCTGATGGTGGCGGTGGCGCTGTTCCTGATCGTGCAGGGCCATCCCACGCCGTGGATGGCGTTCTGGGCGGCGGTGATCGTCGGTCGTGAGATCGCGGTGTCGGCGTTGCGCGAATGGATGGCCGAAATCGGCCAACGCGCCAAGGTGCGCGTGGCGATGATTGGCAAGATCAAGACCACCGCGCAGATGGTCGCGCTGTTGTGTCTGCTGTACTCGGTGATGCCCGGACGTGCCGCTGGGGAGGGTATCTGGATGGGGGATTACGCATTCCACATCGGCGACTGGATGCTGGCGATCGCCGCGATGCTGACGCTTTCGTCCGGTATCCAGTATCTGCACGCGGCTTGGCCGAGCCTGCGCGAGGACGAGAAGGCAGCCACGCGTGGATCAGGGAAAAAAGCCGGTTCGAACAGTTGACAGGTTCCCGGTTCAATGTAAAATTTCGCCTCCCAAGCGGGAATAGCTCAGTTGGTAGAGCGCAACCTTGCCAAGGTTGAGGTCGCGAGTTCGAGTCTCGTTTCCCGCTCCAG
>NZ_JBYSVX010000003.1:89708-239860 GCF_058986605.1 Pseudomonas sp. GW821-FHT07E12
CCAGCGGGAATAGCTCAGTTGGTAGAGCGCAACCTTGCCAAGGTTGAGGTCGCGAGTTCGAGTCTCGTTTCCCGCTCCATATATGGACTTGCAGAGGGCTGTCGGTACCTGCAGGTCATTCAGAAGAGAGCCAAGGCTCTCTTTTTTTGTGCCGGAACCCGCTGCGGAATCCAGGCTGTCGCTCCGGGCGGCAGGTGCGCGCAGGCAAGTAGCGGATTTCCCGAATGAATTTGGCCAGACGCCTCCTTGTATGGGCGGCGGGCGCAGCCGCGTGCCTTGAGTGATGGTGATATCGTCTTTGCGAGTGCCTGAACGAAGTTCGTGGATCATGCGAGACAACCTGCTCAAGGACTCTTTTGGCGGACTGTCGGCGTTTTTCGCTGTGGCCCGAGAAAGGAGCTTCACTCGCGCGGCTGCACGCCTGGGCCTGTCCCAAACGGCGGTAAGCCATGCCGTGCGATCGCTGGAAAAGAAGCTGGGTGTCCGCTTGCTTGCGCGCAACTCCCGCACGGTCGCGCCGACCGAGGCGGGCGAGCGGCTGCTCCTGACGGTGGCCCCCCAGTTCGAGGAAATCGATGATGAGCTGTCGTCATTGTCGGAACTGCGGGACAGTCCCACGGGGACGATACGAATTACCGCTTCGGATTACTCGATCCGGACGCTGATAGCCCCCAAGCTGAAGAAATTCCTGCCGAAGTATCCAGGCATCAAGGTCGAATTGTTTGCCGACAATGGACTCACCGATATCGCTGCCGATCGGTTCGATGCGGGTGTTCGTCTTGGCGAGTCCGTTGCTCAGGACATGATCGCCGTACGAATCAGTCCCGACATTCAGTTCGCCACGGTGGCCACCAAGCGTTATTTCGCCGGCCGCCCCATCCCAAAGAAGCCGGAAGACCTGATGCAGCACAACTGCATCAATCTGCGCTTGCCGACATACGGTGGTTTATGGGCATGGGAGTACGAAAAGGCAGGGCGAGAGGTGAACGTCCGTGTCGACGGGCAGTTGATCTACAACAGCATTTACGATTGCGTCGATGCCGCCGTGGCCGGCCTGGGAGTGGCCTATGTGCCGGAGGACTTGGCCAGGCCCTACGTGAAATCCGGGCACTTGGTTTCTGTTCTTGAAGACTGGTCTCCCCCGTGGTCGGGGCATCATCTGTACTATCCCAGCCGACGGCAGTCGTCGGGCGCGATGGCATTGCTCGTGGCGGCGTTACGTTACGAGCCGTAGTTGGACGATAGGCAAATCGTCGTTTCAGCCCTCGCCATACATGGAGCGTATTATGCACTTTCCCATGAGTGCGAAGCTGCTTGCGGCGCGCCGATACCGCATTGCGTGCTTTGTATCGACACGCCACAAGCGGCTTCCCGGAGGGCTGATCGTCAGCGGCAGGGAGTCGGCGCCGTTGATGACTAATGCAGCTCATGAAAAACGGCATAACAAGCTCCAGGCGCGATACCAGGATTCCGCGCACAGGTTCTGCCGAGTGTCGCGTCATTCAAGGACTGTGCCTTATCCGTGTACGCAGCAGTCGTTGGACGCGGCGGAGATCCTCTGACGTATCCACGTCACGGACGACACCGGCATCGTTGAGATGCAGGTCCAGGATGCTGCCGTTTTGTCGATGCGCGCGTACGACGGCGGCCGCGCCACCATCTCCGGAAAGGCCCGCAAGCGCATCGAAACACTCCGCCCGGAAACCGACAGGATGTCCATTGCTTTGCCTGTAATGTGGAACGACGATGGCGTGATCGGCCAGTGCCGCGGCAACACGTCGCAGTGATTGAGCGCGAATCAAGGGCAGGTCGCCGGGCAGAACGAGCCAGCCGGCCGCATCTGCAGTTGCTCTCACACCCATGGCGATCGAGTCGCCCATGCCAAGCGTGCCTCCTGCCGGTTGCACGACGTGGCAGTCCAGGCCGGAAGATTCCACCGCCTGCATCACATGCCATAGCACGGGCTTGCCTGCCAACAGGGCATCGAGCTTGTGGGACGTTCCCCCTGATGCAAGAAAGCGCTCACCACGCCCTGCAGCGAGGACGATGACGGTGATGGACCTGGTGGGTGGGAGGTTTTCGAGCCGGTTCATTGAGCGGTTCTTCCGCTGTGGTGGTGAGTTGATCCGCTTTGATGTGCACACACGTGGCAGAGAGTGGATGCGCCTGTTCGATCACCTCATAAGGATATTCTTCACGATGAGGCGATGTGCTGGGGGTTGATACAATCGGAAACACCTATGCGTGGTGGTCGATAAATGCCTCGGGAACATTACAGCGAGCTTCTTGTGCTGATCGCGGTCGCGCGGGAACGCAGTTTCACACGCGCCGCTGCTCAGCTCGGGATGTCGCAGTCGATGCTCAGCCACACGATCCGCGAAATGGAGGAGCGCCTGGGCGTGCGGCTGCTGACGCGTACCACCCGCAGCGTATCGGTCACCGAGGCCGGGGAACGGCTGTTGAAGGTGGTGACCCCCAGGCTGAAGATCGTCGAATCGGAGCTGCGCTCCATCACGGACTTGAGAGATGTTCCCGTTGGCACGATCCGGATGACCGCGATTGATCATGCCATCGATACGCTGCTGTGGCCGAAGCTCTCGGGAATTCTTGCGTCGTACCCGCAGATCAAGGTGGAGCTGAATGTCGATTACGCACTGACTGACATCGTGCAGGGTGGCTACGATTTCGGTGTGCGGCTTGGGGATGAACTTTCGAAGGACATGTCGGCCATTCGTATCGGGCCGGACCTGCGCTTCGCCATCATCGGAGCGCCTTCCTATCTTGCTTCGCGTCCGACGCCGGTAACGCCGGAAGAATTGGCCGATCACGATTGCATTAATCTTCGGCTTCCAGCGCGAGGCAGCCTGTACACCTGGAGGCTCAAGAAAGGGCAGCGCGAGATGAACGCAAGGGTGGATGGCCGGCTGGCATTCAACGGTTTCTATCAGATATTGAACGCCGCACTATCCGGCTATGGATTGGCCTATGTCCCGGAGGATCTGGCTCAGCCATATCTTGAGTCGGGAAAACTGCTGCCGGTGTTGAAACCGTGGTGGCGCAGGTTTCCGGGATATCACCTTTTCTATGCCAGCCAGCGTGAGACATCACGGGCGATGCAGGTGCTGATCGAGGCGCTGCGCCTGAAGAGAAAATAGCGCATGCCGGACCCGTCGCAAGCTGGGCGAACCTGAGAGCTGGAATCATTGTATTGATCAGGTTGCTTCATGGATCCGGTCGTATGGTTGGTGTTTTCATACGCCTTGCCGGCTCCTGCCCAATGACCTGCCCGGGAATGGATGACATGCCCTAGCCTGATGGAACTGCGGGAGTGACCTGCCTGGTGCGTGCCGCCGCGACGTCGGCCAGGACGGACAATGCAAGCGAGTGTGCATCGCGGGCCTTTGGGAAGATGCCGATAGGTGCTTTGATCCGTGCGATGTCCTGATCGGCATAGCCAAGTTGGGTCAATGCCGCGATCCGTCGGAGATGCGTACGGTGGCTGCCGAGTGCGCCGATATAGAACGGTGCCGAGGCCAATGTGGCGCGGAGGGCGACCAGTTCCTGGTCGAGATCGTGGAAGAGCAGGACCACGGCGGTGTCCGCATCGATGAGTTCGGAAGCCGAGCGTGGCTCGCAGGTGTCATGGGCATGCACGTCGTAACCGGCGGCCCGCGCCAGCTTTGTCGTGGTTTCGACCTCGATGGAACGGCCATAGATCACCAGGCGCGTGCGTGGGTGGTAGCCGATGTCGAAGTACTGGCCATTACTGCCGGTATCCAGCGCTCGCGGGACGTATTCGAGGGTATGCGGGCCGAGGGCGTAGCGCAGGCCGGCAGGCTTGCGGCGGTCCAGTGCGGCCAGTAGCGACAGTAGAGGTTGCGCGGAATCCAGGAGGTGGATATTCAACGTGATGCCACCGCCGCAGGGCAGGACGATATCGAAATAGCTCGATCCCAGGCCAAAGCTGACTTCCCTGTCTTCTCCTGCCGAAAGCGCTTCGAGGGCCTCGGCGGCGGCCGCAGCCTCGGTGCAGCCACCCGAGACGAAGCCGCAGTACCGGCCGTCCGCTCGGACTGCCATCTGGGAACCGAGCTGGCGTGCAGCGCCGCCGCGGATCTCAGTCAAGGTGACCAGCGCAGTGGGTACGCCTGCTGTGACGGCATCGGCCGCGTAGCGGAGAATCGCGGTGCTGTCGTCGCTCAGGATGTCCGGGTAGGGGGAGATGGGTTTAAGCATGATGCTCAGGTGATGTCGGACCACATGTCGGGATAGGCTCCCGGGGCATGGTTATCCTCGCCTATTCGAGACCACGACATGGCGTCATCCGACTGCATGTTGGTATGAACGCGACTCATGAATGTACCTGCCCCTTACCTTCAATTCACAAGGCTTGCACGGGGCGCGGAGCTACATCTGCAGCGCTGTATTTATCAACTTTATTGATAGGTCTTAGCAAGACAACGCTATGAGTGCCTGCGAGTGCCCGTGCTACCTTCGCCGAGCTACTCAGGGCACGCATTGGGGTGTCGTGTATGGCCCGCCGAGGTGTTGAGCCAGGGAGTTTGCTCCCAAGCAAAGGGTTGGTGAACCATGCAGCTTCAGATCAACGACAAGACCTACGAGATCCAGGCCGACGCCGATACGCCCCTGCTGTGGGTGATCCGCGACGAACTTGGCCTGACGGGGACGAAGTATGGTTGCGGGCTCGCGCAATGCGGGGCTTGTTCGGTGCTGGTGGATGGCGAGGTGGTGCGTTCCTGCGTCACGCCCGTGGAGGGCATGGTGGGGCGGAAGATCACCACGATTGAATCCATCGAAGACGATGATGTCGGCAAGCGCGTCGTCGCAGCCTGGGTCAAGCACCAGGTTCCTCAATGCGGTTATTGCCAGTCCGGCCAGGTCATGGCGGCAACCGCGCTGATCAAACAGCTTCCACATCCGACGAACGAGCAAATCGCCGCCGCGATGATCAACCTGTGCCGCTGTGGCACTTACAACGCGATCAACGCAGCGGTCCACGATCTGGCAGGTGGTGATGAAGCCGGCCCGGTTGCCGCGAGCACCGTATCGCGGACTTCAGAGCCTCCGGTGGGTCAGGCCGTCGTCGCCGCGACGATTGCCCTGGCCGGTGCTGCTGTCCTGGGAGCGAACCGCAAGGTTCCCGAGGCGGTCGATGGGGAGGGGGATGCATCATGACCACGTTGGTGGATAAACCCATCGCGGGCGAAGTCTTTCCGACCGGAGAGCAGCCGACCAATATTTCCCGCCGCCGTTTTCTGCTCGCCTCGGCAGGTACTGCCGCGGGAGCGCTGGTACTGGGCCTGGGCCTTCCGGTCGGCAAGGCGCGCGCTCAGGTTGCCGTCAGTGCGACGGTGCCGGGCACGCGGGTTCCCGCGTTCCTGGAAATCCGGCCGGACAACACGATCCGCTTTCTGAGCCCTTTCATGGAAGGCGGGCAGGGCATCTTCACCGCGATGGCGCAGATCGTTGGCGAAGAACTCGATGCCGATCCGGCGACCTTTATCGTGGACAGCGCGCCTGCCGGCACCGAATACAAGGTGATGGACAACGGCATGCGGATCACCGGCGGCAGCATGTCGGTGCGCATGAGTTATTCGACCATGCGCCGGCTGGGCGCGCTGGCGCGGCGAATGCTGCTGCAGGTGGCCTCGGTGCAACTCGGCGTGCCGATTGATGCGTTGACCACCGAGCCGGGCAAGGTCATCCATGCCGCGTCGGGGCGATCTCTGGACTATGGGCAACTGGCCGCGCGTGCCCTGGATCTGCCGGTGCCCGATCCGGACAGCGTGAAGTTGAAGGATCCCAGCGAGTTTCGTTGGATCGGCAAGCCGGTGCTGCGCCTGGATGCGCATGAAAAATCGACCGGCAAGGCGGTCTACAGCATCGACTGCCGCGTGGAAGGCATGTTGCAGGCGGCAGTGCAGCATGCGCCGCGGCTGGGATTGACGGTGGGCGCCATCCGCAACGAAGCGCAGGTCACGGCGATGAAAGGCGTGCATTCCTTGCACCGTCTGCCCGGCGCCGTGGCGGTGGTTGCCGAACGCTGGTGGGATGCCAAGCGCGCGGCGGAAGCAGTGCAGGTCGTCTGGGAAGAACCCACGCCGGATGCCGACGTGCGTTACATGCCCGCCGATTTCTCCACGGCGGCCTTCGTCGAGCGCCTCGCCAACGAGCCAGGGCAGGGCGATGACGCGGAGGTGGTCGGCGATGTCGGTGCGGCGTTCAAGCGTGCCAAGACGATCGTCAGTGCGACCTATCACAGTCAATACCTCAACCACGCGCAGTTGGAGCCGCCTTCGGCCCTGGCCCGGTTCAACCCGGATGGGACGCTGGAATTGTGGGTTCCCAATCAGGCGCCGGAGATGTTCCAGGACGACATTGCCAAGCGCACCGGCTTGCCTGCCGAGAAGATCCTCATCCACTCGCCGTTGCTGGGGGGATTCTTCGGCCGTCATTTTCTTTACAACGCCGCCGTGCCTTATCCGCAGGCGATCCAACTGGCCAAGGAAACCGGGCGTCCAGTCAAGGTCATCTGGAGCCGTGAGGAAGAGTTCCTGCGCGATGCCTTGCGCCCCATGGCCGCTGTCCGCTTTCGTGGTGGACTCGATGCACAGGGCACACCGATTGCCCTGGAGGCGATAAGCGCTACGGAAGGCCCGACCGAAGGCATCAACAACAAGCGCGGCGAGAAGATCGACGACAGCGCGGTGGAAGGGCTGATCGACAAGTCCTACACGATTGCCGATCGACGGATCGCCCAGCTCTACGTGAAGTCTCCGATGGCCGTTGGCTACTGGCGTTCGGTCGGCAGTTCGATGAACGACTTCTTCTATGAGACGTTTCTCGACGAGTTGGCCGACATGGGCGGGCAGGATCCGTATGAGCTGCGAATGCGGCTGTTGCAGGGAAATCAGCGGCTGACCACGCTGCTGCGTGCGGTCGATGAATTGTCCGGTGGCTGGAAGCGCGGCCCCTTCACCGCCGAGGACGGTACGCGCCGCGCGCGCGGCGTGGCGATGGCCAAGGCGTTCGGTACCGAGACGGCGGTGATCGCGGAGGTTTCGATCGAGCATGGACAGGTCAAGGTGCACGACATCTGGGAAGCAATCGATCCCGGCAGCATCGTCAATCCCGCCATCGTCGAGGCGCAGGTGAACGGCGCGGTGGCGCTGGGGCTTTCCGAAGTGCTGCTGGAAGAGGCCGTCTATGAGCACGGCATGCCGGTGGCCCGCAACTACGACATGTATCCGATCCTGCCACCCAACCGCATGGCGCGCGTACACGTGCGGATCGTCGAGAGTGGCGAAAAGATGGGCGGCATCGGCGAGCCGCCATTGCCGGCCGTGCCGCCGGCCGTGGCCAATGCGGTTTCCCACTTGACCGACCAGCGGATTCGCAGCATGCCGCTCTCGCACTACAACTTCACCCGTTAGCAAGACCGCCTTGCCCAGGTCGCAACGTCATATGAAAAAGCACCGGTTGAGAAAATTCCTTGTTCCCGTGCTGCTGGTCTGCCTGGTCGTGGCGGCCGGTGTGGCGTGGTTTGCGAGCCGTACGCCGTCCTCGCCTTTCGATGGTGTTGCCAATACGCAAGCACCACCCGCCGAGTTGATCCAGCGGGGTGAATATGTCGCTCGTCTCAGCGATTGCGTGGCCTGTCACAGCACGCCAAGCAGCGCACCTTTCGCCGGTGGTCTCGAAATGGCCACCCCCCTGGGTTCGATCTTCGCCACCAACATCACGCCCGACAAGGAAACCGGCATCGGCAGCTACAGCCTGGCGGAGTTCGACCGGGCATTGCGCCATGGCGTTGCGCGCTCCGGTCACCGGCTTTATCCGGCAATGCCTTATCCGTCCTACGCCAAGCTCAGCGACGAGGACGTGCGCGCGCTCTATGCGTATTTCATGAATGATGTTCGACCTGTCCACCAGGAAAACAAGCCGAGCGACATTCCCTGGCCATTGAACATGCGCTGGCCGCTGGCGCTTTGGAACGGTGTTTTCGCCGAACCGGGCACATACCAGTCGGAAAGCTCGCGCGATGCGCTATGGAATCGCGGCGCTTACATTGTCCAGGGCCCGGGCCACTGCGGCAGTTGCCACACGCCACGCGGGCTGGCGATGAACGAGAAAGGGCTTGATGAAAGCAGTCCACGCTATCTTTCAGGGGCATTGCTGGATGGTTGGTATGCCCCGAGTCTTCGGGGCGATGCAAACACCGGGATCGGTCGCTGGAGCGAGCAGGACATCCATCAGTTCCTCAAGACCGGACGCAACCAGCACGCCGTCGTCTTTGGCTCGATGACCGACGTGTTCAACAACTCCACGCAGTACATGAGCGACGAGGACCTGAAGGCGGTCGCGCACTATCTCAAATCGCTGCCAGGTGATCCCGGGCGTGATGGAGCGCCATGGCAATACGATGCAGCTTCCAACGCGACGCTGGCGCTTGATCAGCGGTTGAAAGTTCCCGGAGCACAGACCTTCATGGCCAAGTGCAGTTCCTGTCACGGCCAGGACGGACGCGGACAGAGTCCGTGGATTCCTCCCCTGGCAGGATCCACATCATCCATGGCGCAGCAGAACGCCTCTTCGATCAACGTGACGCTGAATGGATCCGGTCGCATCGTCGCCAATGGCGTGCCGGACGCCTATCGCATGCCCCCCTTCCGCAAGCAGCTCTCCGACCAGGAAATCGCCGACGTTCTGACGTTCGTCCGTACATCCTGGGGCAACCGCGGCGGCTCGGTGAAGCCTGAGGAAGTGAAGGACCTGCGTGGACGGACGAACCCGGCCAGCAGTCAGCCTGTCATCCTGCAGATGCGTTGATGCTGTGACTGCGTTGCGCGCTTTGCCTTGGTCGCCCGCCTGAACCGCAGCGCACGCCTTGTCTCGACGCGCTACAAGCGGCTTCGCACTCATGAAAAGTGCATGACACGCTCTGGAAGCTCCAGGTATCGCTCGCACATCAGGCGACGTTACGTTGTTGGGGTCGATGACGCGCCATGAACTCAATGAGCTCCATAAGCACATCGCAGCACCCATCAATGGACGGCTGGCTACCCGCGGAAACGGGCCTGGGTCCTGGTGAGGATTGGAGGGCTGGTACAGGCGAAGAATCTTTCGTATCATATGCAGCTCACGCGGGAATAGCTCAGTTGGTAGAGCGCAACCTTGCCAAGGTTGAGGTCGCGAGTTCGAGTCTCGTTTCCCGCTCCAATTTACGATCTACAGACATCCACTGACGTCTGTAAGTCGTTGAAAACAGGGGCTTCGGCCCCTTTTTTCATTCCAGGGCCGTCCACCGAAATCCACCGACAGCCAGCGTTTTTGAGGCCAGAATTGAGGCCAAAGAATGCGGGTGGATCCAGGACCGGATTGTTGCTGGGCCAGGAGTGGAACCGTGACGAGCATTGAGCCTAAGTCTCAACTTAGGAGCTCGATGATGGCACTCTCTGATCTGATCGTCCGCCAAGCCAAGACGACTGGCAAACTTTACAACCTCCCCGATCTTGATGGCCTCGGCCTGGTGGTCTCACCGGTCGGTGGCAAGTCGTGGCACTTCCGCTACTACTGGCTCGGCAAGCAAAAGCGCATCTCTCTGGGTAACTATCCCGAGATCGGCTTGCGCGATGCCCGCATCTTGCGCGACGAAGCCAGGGCCCTGCTGGCCAAGGGCATCAACCCCCACACTGATCGCAAGCAGAAGCGGCATGCGATCCAGCTTGCGGCCGAGCACACCTTCAAGGCGGTCTTCGACGCGTGGGTGGAGCATCGCCGCAAGGAGCTCAAGGAGGGTCGCCAGAGCACGCTCTCGCAGATCCTGCGGATCTTTGACCGTGATGTGCTGCCCAGCCTGGGCAAGATGTCGATTTTCGACATCCGCCGGCCCCAGCTCTTGGGCGTGCTGGCGAAGATCGAGGAACGCAAGGCCTTCACCACCGCTGAAAAGGTTCGGACCTGGTTCCGACAGATGTTCCGCTATGCCCTGGTGATCGCCGAAGGAATGGAGGTCAATCCGGCCTCGGATCTTGACGTGGTTGCGGCCCCAAAGCCGCCGACCGCCCACAACCCCTATCTGCGACTGCATGAGCTGCCCGAGATGCTCCTGAAGCTGCGCGACTACCGTCGGCGTGGTCTGCAGACGCAGTTGGGCATCCGTCTCTTGTTCCTGACGGGTGTGCGCACCGGCGAGCTGCGCCTGGCTACCCCCGACCAGTTTGACCTGGATCGTGGCCTCTGGATCATCCCACCCGAGTTCGTCAAGCAATTGCAGGACGAGATGCGCAAGGCTGGCAAGCGGCCCCAGGATGTCCCGCCCTATGTTGTTCCGCTCTCCCTGCAGGCCATTGAGGTCGTGCGGTACCTCCTTGGTGAAATGAAGCCGGCCCAGCGGTATCTTCTGGCGCACCGCAGCGAGCTCAAGAAGCGCATCAGCGAAAACACGCTCAACAGCGCTTTGCGCCGGATGGGCTACGAAGATCAACTGACCGGCCATGGCATCCGTGGCACGTTGTCGACTGCGCTCAACGAGGTTGGCTACCCCAAGATCTGGGTGGATGCCCAGCTGTCCCATTCCGATCCGAACAAGGTCAGCTCTGCGTACAACCATGCCAAGTACGTCGAGCCGCGGCGCCGCATGATGCAGGATTGGGCCGACCGCCTGGACCTCTTGGAGCAGGGGCAGGTGGAAGCTGCAAGCGCGCATCTCACGATCCACATCGAAGGCGTGCCGGCGATGGCTGACGGCGAGAAACTGGCCGAGGCTGCAATTGCGGCGGCAATGGGCAATGCGCCAACTGCGGGTGGCGTGCCCATCGTTGTCAGCCCAGGCGGCCAAGGCGCTGGATTCCAGCGCCTGTCCCCTGTCCCGATCGTGCAGGCGCCTGCGGTGCAGGAACCCGAGGTGTCTGGCATCCAGCGCGAGCGCGAGGAGATGCTGGCGATCTACGAGGCGCCGAGCAGCCTGCCTGTGCCGCTGTTCGCCAAGCTGGCGGGCAAGTCCAAGGACCAGGTCAACCGCGAATTGAAGGCGGGCAAGCTGCTGTCCATCAGCATCGGCAACCGCGGACAGCGCGTGCCTGACTGGCAACTTGTGCCGCTCAAGCTCAAGCTTGCGCAGGTGATGTTGAACCAAGCCGCGCACGCTGAAGCGTGGGAGCTGTACCACCTGCTGACGAAGCCCCATCCCGGGCTGGACGATCGCGCAGCCGTGGACATTGTGACGCCGACCAATCTGGATAAGGTCGTGCAGGCGTTGCTGGGTCCCCAACAGCTGGCATCGGAGGCCGTTGCCGAATCAGCCGAGTTCTCCGCGCCCGTTCGCGAAAGCGTGAGGCGCCTAGTGGACAATGCTGCCGCGCTGGAGACTGTGTAGCTTTGTGCTGGATGGAGGGGCGACGACACACCGTCGCCCTTCTCCACAGGGCGTCATCCTTGCCCACCTCCTTTTGACGGGCCATGGACGGGCGCTTTGGCCGCTTGGCTCTCATCAGATCCGTGGTGAAGGTTCCTCCGTATCACCCATGGCCTCCCGCAGCTTCGGAAGAATCACGGCCTTGAGTTGAGCCTTCGCCCATTCGCTTCTTGCGTGAGTCTCGAAGCCGGCCAGAACCCCAAGCGCGATATGTACCCGGGAGAGCAAGGCAACTGAGCCCGAACTGGCCGCAGTCGCGACCCAGTTGTCCGCCTGATCCTCGGCAGCGGAAAGATAGTCGAGGATGCCGAGCGTGACGGGTTCTATGACCCCGGCGTCCGAATGCACGATGGATACGCCATCGGGCATGTCCAGCGTCGGCAGCATCCGCAGCGATTGCGGCCCCCGATTTCCACGCAGAGGCACACGGCACGTCCCAATCTGCAGCAGCAGGTTCGGGTCTTCTCTTACGGCCCCATGGTCCCCCATCACCTCGAAAGGCGTGGATGCCACGTGAGACAAGATCAGCCAGGGGTGGATATTCTTGTAGCTGACCTGTTCATCATCGCCGAGGTCAATCTCGTGCTGCTCCCCATCAATGACGACAACGCCTTTGCCATCGGGCTGGAATTTGATGTCCATCATGGCGCCGTTGGGTAACACCATCGCGTAGTGACCGCCTGTATCCAACACCTCGCGTTCGGGGGGCATCGCCACCAGCGCGCTGATGAGGCCGACGGGTAGGCCATTCGGACGCTTGGCGGCATCGACAATGGCCTGCGCTGCCACCACCTCGCCAAGCGGAAGATTGCTTGCAGCGCCGGCAATCCACGCAGCGGTTTCGTACAGATCCTCCTTCGAGCGCTTCACAAGTTCATCGGCCAGTGCGTGCGCCATCTCGCTGGCCAGCAGCTCTGGTAGTCGAACCAGGATTGTCGCGCCCGCCACGTCGTGCATGCCAGGGCGAACGAATCCATGATCGATCAGCCATTGCAGATCATCGAGCTCAAGCTCCGCTTTGACCGCGGTGCGGCGGATGATGCCCATCTCCAGTTGCTGGAGCACGATTTCGGGCGGCCGGGATTGGTCCTGCGCATCCGCAATCATCGAGCGCGCCAGGCCCCTGAACCTTCGTCGCAGTTCGTGGTGTTGCGCGAAACGCTTGCGAACGACCTCCAGCAACCGCGGCCCGAGCAGCGAAGGCAGCGAAAGCGCCTGCGTCTCGGGCTTGCCCTTGAGCGCAGCCTGGCCAGAGCCGCTGATAGCTCGCAGCACCCACGGCTCTCGATACTCGGGCGCCATCTCGGCGCCATTAATCAAGTACAGGCGGCGCTGTCCCAAAAGGGCTCGAGCAAGCTTGAATTCGCGGTCGCGCAGGTGTCCAACGCTTACGACCTTGGATCGGCGTCCCAACGGTGAAAGCGAAAGCTGGTTTGGCGTCTTGAGCACGCTCTGCGCCACAGCGTCATCCATTGCGACCACCACCGCCAGGGAGGGGCCGAACGCATTGGAAGAGAGATCCTCGATCTCCCGCACCGATGCAGTGTCTGCTGCACGCAGGCCGTCAAATGCCAGGACGAGCCGCACGCCATCGTGGTTTGAGATCCGGTTCAGCCAGTCCCGTGCCTCTTGCGGCGATACGGGCCAGCTCAGCGAACGCGAGAGGGCGTCGGCCAGAGTTTGGAGCACGCCACCGCCAACACCCGCCTCGACGTACAGGGTGGCGAGGGCATCGCTCTGCTCCGTGCGCGCACAAAGTTCGCGAAGCACATTGCTCTTGCCGGCGAGAGGAGGACCTTGCAGCACCAGTAGCTTCTTCCCTACAACCAGGTTTCGCCACAACAGATGGGTGGCAGCGCGCGGAGCGAGAAAATCAGCGGCGAATGGCAGTGCTGGTTCATCCGAGGATGCTGTGAGCTCTTCGATCGTCTCGGTTGATACGCGGCGAACGGCTTGCATCCACACATTCGGTGTTGTGCCCATCAGGGTGTCGATAGCATGCCGAATGTCTGCCCCGGCGACGCGGCTTGCTTGCGTGATGAGGTCTTTGAATGCCTCCGCAGTTGCAGTCGCTGGTTGCCAAGGATTTCCCGTACACGTCTCCAGGATCCTGACGTCGGTGCCGTTCGTGACCACTACGAGCGGCGCCTGAGGCTGCACCAGCCTTGCATACGAAAGGCCTTGCGCGCCATCGTCATCGGTCAACGTGAGGCCGGGCCTCTTCAGCTCCATGATGGCCAGAGGCTGGTCGTCCTTCTCCAATAGGATGTCCAGTCGCGCCTCGGTACGAGACTTTCCAGCATTGACCTCCAAGGTCTGCCTTCCGAACTTGAAGGTGAATTTGATCTGGTGCTTGATGTCACCGTCGGGCATCCAAGGAAATGCCACTTTGATCGCCGCCCGGGCGCGCGCCTCCAGATCGGCTTCTGTCTCGTCGGTTGTTGCACGTTTGATTGGCATATTGCTCCCTTGTACGTGGATTCATTCTCCATCGTAGCCCGCCAAACTGACGCCATGGGCTGTAGTTCGCCGAGGTTGGAAAACGCATGTCATAGTTCTATCAATTGATGGAAGTTGCGAACTGCTTTGAGGATTCCATATGAGCTTTATATGTGCTGACTGCGTTGGGGAGCCATACCTGCAGCGCCTGGTGCAGGACGCCGCTACGCAGGAGAATCCTTGCGAGTATTGCGATCGCGATGCGCCGGCCGCAGAGCTATGGGAGGTGGCACGGCTATGCGAGGAAGTCATCGATACATTTTTCGAGGAATCCAGCAACACGATGGCGGTAATCCATTTCGGTCGAACTCCTGCCGGAAATGATCTGCAGACAACGATTTCAGAGTTGACAGGCATGCCACAGGAGGCCGTCGAGGTTGTCGTTGAGCACCTGGGCAATCTCTGGTACGACGCTGGTTCTGGAGAATCGCGCTACGGCGATGATGACCCCTGGTTTGTCCTCAAGTCGTCGATGGCCGAGCCACTCGGTCACGCTTGGCGTGAGATGGAAGACAGCCTGCGTTCTGACGTGCGCTACTTCAATCCCAAGGCGCTGGCGTTGCTCGACACGATCTTTGGTGAGCTCACTAGTGATCGAGACAAGGAGGGGCGGCCGGTCGTCTTTGAAGCGGGTCCGGGCACATCGCTGAAGACGCTCTACCGGGGCAGAGTGTTCCAAACTGAGGATGCGCTGGTTGCCGCACTACGCTGGCCTGAACGCTTTCTGGGTTCCCCTCCGGTGGGTCTCGGTGCTGCCGGACGAATGAATGGGCAGGGCCAACCTGCTTTCTACGGCGCCACGGCTCCTGAAATCTGCATTGCCGAGGTGCGTCCCCCGGTGGGTAGCCGGATTGCACTGGCTGCGTTTGAGGTGATTCGCCCACTGCGCCTTTTGGATCTTAGACGACTGGCGACCGTTGAGTTGCGTCCGGATGCCAGCCTGTTTGATCCGGCTACACGCTCCGCGGCGCAGCGACGCGACTTCCTGAGGACGTTGGGCGAGCGGCTGTCGGCGCCAGTGGTCCCCGAACTACAGGATCGGGACTACCTTGTCACGCAAGCTGTTGCGGACTATTTAGCTGCTCATGCGACGTTGAATGTCGACGGCATCATCTACCCCTCGGCACAAAGCCGGCGCCCTGAAGAGCCCCCGGTTGGTGACAACGTCGTCTTGTTTCGCAAGGCCTGCGACGTGACCAGTGCTGACGGAAGCGGCGCCACTGCCGAGATCGCTCTGTGGGAGTACGAGGAAGAAGGGCCGGGCCGCTGGTTCAGCCCATCGATCAACTTCGTGGATCGGGACCCCTCGTGGCATGGACACCGCGCGGTGCATCCGGCGCTGTCGCTGATACGGGACTCGATGGTCATTCATGAAATATCTGCTGTGCGCTACGACAGCAAGCCGCATCCTGTGGAGGGTGTCACCTCTCTCAATGACCGGCACGATTGTTGAACGATACGTTGGGGCCAAGTCGATGATGTGAACCTTCTTGATCCGGCGCACGTTTTCGGCGGCGGGGGAATCGCGCAGCGGTGCCGCGAACTACAAATGCGGCGTACCGCTGTGTGTGGATGAGCTGCGGCTGGTCGTCGTGAAACCCGCGGCTGATTCAATGCGACATCAATTGCCGCACGCTTAACTTGCCCGAATCTGGCGACCTCCTTTCGCAGAAAAGGCACCCAGTGATCGCTGGATAAAGCGTTCGACAGTGGGCGATTGTCTGCCGCCGGGCCAATACAGGCGCACTTCTAGGAATGTCCTCTTCGCAAGCGGACGCATTACGACGCCCCATTGAGGGGCTTGGGCAATGCGTGATCTTGGTGCAATCCCTACGCCATACCCTGCGGCTACAAGACATGCGAACACGGCGAAGGACTTCGCGATGTGTGCGGCGTTGCCAGTGTTCTCTGGAGAAAAATCGACCAATCTACTCGGTGATCCTTGCGGTCCGGAGCCCCAGTGGATCAAGGGGTAGTCCCGAAGTGCTGCGGTTGGCACCGATGCGTGTGCCAGCAGCGGAGACCTGACTGAGAGCGCCACGGCCAACTCTTCCCGCCACAGAGTCCGTGAGTTCAGGCCAGTTGGAAACGTCGTCCCTCCTGCGAGCCCAACATCAAACGCCCCGTAGGCTAAGCCCTTGAACAGACTTTCTGCTGGTGTCTCTCTCACGCGCACCGAGGACTCCGGCTCCTCGGCGCGCTGCTGCGCTAGGAGAGGCGCCAAGCTTGCGGTGGGGGTGCCTTGCGATACGCCAATAAGTATCACCGGCGGTTGACTAGGAATGGCCATGCGCGCGATGCCAGGCAAGTGGTGGACGAAACCCAAGATCAAAGAAATATCATATCAAGAGTTAAAGTTAACGTGGTTTAAATTGCACTGATATTCGACGCTTCTGTTGATGCAGAAGCCGACAATCTCAAGAGGTCGCCCGCGAGGCGCGACAACCTATGAACCAGCACCTGCGCAGGCCTTCGGTCAGGCGGTTCGTGATGCACGCGTGGAGCAGGGCTTGGCGCAGGAGCAGCTGGCGTCCCTGGCGGCCATTGAACGCTCTCATATGGGCAAGATCGAGCGTGGCGAGCACATGCCAACCCTCGCGCTCATACTTAGAATCGCGGCGGCTCTGGATTTGAGTGCTGCTGATCTGATGGCTGCCACGGAACTGCACTTGCGTAGCTGCACACAGCGCAGTTCTGACTAGGAGGTTAGATCCTCTTCTCCTTGGGTACGCAGGCGTTCAGCGAACCGTTCCAGAAGAAAATTGGGTTTCGATTGCATTGAGCGGAGCAAATACGTTGTGAGCACCGCATCTTCTGATGCAATGGGGCGGGCGACGATGTCCGGGTGGCGGCATACAGCCGTCCTGACCGAGGACGTGAATCCGATCCCATAGCCCGCCGCGACCAACGTGAGCATCATCTCAGCGGAGGCTACGTGTTCGACAAAGGTAGGTCTGCGTTCTGCCGAACTTAGAATACGAGTGAGTTCGCGACAGTAGCCCTCGCATAGTTGCGGGTCGCACATGATCAGTGGGAATCGCACCAATTCATCCAAAGGAATCTCCTTATGAACAAGGAGTGGATGACGTGAAGGCACTGCCGCCAGCACAGATGCATGCCACACGGGTTCGGCGATGATGTTCCCTCCTACATCATCGGTATGTGCAAAGCCAAGACTGAAATCCTCTGACCGTAAACCTCGCAGTTGCTCTGCTAACGGCACTTCACTGATACGTATATCGATCTCCGGCTCTTCTTGGCGGCAGCGCGTCAGAAAGTCCGAAAATCGTGAATCAACTGCTCCATCTGAAATTGCAATGCGTAGGCTGCCTTGGCGGCCGGCAATTACCGATTTAACATTCTCTCGCGCCTGATCCAGGGTCGTAAAAATGCGCCGCACATCTTGGAGAAATACCGTCCCTGTTTCCGTCAGTTTAGTTCCTCGCCGATCACGATCGAACAGCAGTGTGCCTAGTTCCTCTTCGAGCTCTTTGATTGTTCGTGATAGAGGCGATTGCTCGATGTGAAGGCGTTCGGCAGCCCTGGTGAAATGCAATTCTTCTGCGAGAACTACAAAGCAGCGCAAGTGTCGTAATTCCATTCATCAATTCCATGTCGAAACGCAGATTTTCCCGAGCTGGCACTCGTGTTGGAAGATGTGACGGCTCGCAGTCGATTGCATGCCGCTGGCGGTGAACGCTCACCACCTACGCAGCCAATAGGCGTAAGGCGCTGGGAGCACTGACGCCGGCTCCTCGATCTCCAGTTCTCTTGCCGCCTGGAAAGTCCAGTGCGGATTGGCCAAAAGGCTACGGGCAATGCACACGAGATCGAGCTTGCCCTCGCGCACGAATGCGTCGGCTTCGCTGGCGCTGGTAATCAGCCAACTGGTGCTCACGGGGAGATGGGTCTCGGTTCGAATCCGGTGTGCATACGGCACCATGAAGTTAGGTGCCCAGGGCACTTGCTCTGTGGGTGTAGACAGGGCCAGCCCGACATCGACCAGATCAACACCAGCCTCTTTGAGCCAGTGCACGACCTGGACAGCTTCATCAGCCGATTGCGCAGCGCCATCGTCGAATTCCACGATACCGAGGCGTACCGTCAGCGGCAGATGGTCTGGCCAGACCTGCTGCACGGCAGCGACCGTCTCGATCAGGAAGCGGGCGCGATTCTCCAATGGACCACCGTACGCATCGGTTCGCGCATTCGCATGACGTGACAGAAAACTCTGGGCTAGGAAGCCGTGCGCGAAGTGAAGTTCCAGCCATTCGAAACCAGCGTCTACGGCGCGGCGGGCGGCATCGGCGAAGTCCTGCTGAACTCGCCGGATATCCTGCAGTGTCATCTCGCGCGGAATGTTCGGCTCGCTTGGCATGTAGGGCCGCGCGCTGGGCGCTATTGCCTCCCAGGCGCGCTGATCATCCTTGGGCAGAGGCGATCCTCCCTCCCAGGGTGGCGTGCAGCCTGCTTTACGGCCTGCATGGGCAAGTTGGATCCCTGGTAACGCGCCGCCTTCCCTGATGCCATGCACGATGCGCTTGAAGCCATCGACGTGGGCATCACTCCACAGCCCTAGGTCTCCCGGGGTGATGCGACCCTCCGGCGACACAGAAGTGGCTTCGACCACCAGCAGGCCCACGCCGCCTCGCGCGAGCATCGGGTAGTGAACATGGTGCCAATCATTCACAAAGCCGTCGATCGCTTGGTACTGGCACATCGGCGACGCCACGATGCGATTACGTAACGTGATGCCTTTAAGTGGGTACGAAGAAAAAAGCGATGACATAGGTGCTCCAGAAGGGAGTTTTGACCAATGTTTCAGTGTCTCTGGATCATGCGATTTGCAGTTGTCGAATATGGGCAATTTCTTGCCTAAAACGATGGGGTTGCGCTGAAATATGAAAACGTGTGGCACTGCTTGGTGATATGCTGAAAGCTGCCTCATCCACCAAGGAGACACTTCATGCACACGCACGGGACATTGGAGGTCGTCGGGGGGCAAGCCGATAACGGAAGTGCTCTGGCTCGAACTGTTGCCAGGTTTGCCCGAACTGACGGTGATCACCACACGGCGATACCCGAGCTATCATTCCATCGTCGCAATGCCGTCACCCAGCCATTGCACTGCATTTATGGCGTCGGCCTGGGCGTTGTTCTACAAGGCGCCAAGCAGGTGACGCTTGGCGAAGAGGTTGTCGATTACCGGGAAGGTCAGTCGATGCTGACGACCATCGATCTTCCAGTCCTTGCGCGTGTGACGCAGGCGAGCATGCGGGAGCCTTTTCTCGGTTTGATGCTGACGCTGGATGTTCGATCCATCATGCAAATCGCTTCAGAGCTGGAGCTACCGCTGCCAGAGAAGGCTTGTTCTTGCCAACCTGTGACCATCGAGAAGCTCGACACCGCGTTGGCCGACGCCCTGATCCGGTTGGTAAACTTGCTGGACGAGCCTGCACTGGTGTCCAAGCTGGCACCTCTGATTCAGCAGGAAATCACGATCCGGCTGCTGACGGGCTCCCATGGACCGCAGTTAAGGCACTTGGTCACCGCTGGCGCTCCCGGTCAGAAAATCGCCAAGGCAGTCAGTTGGCTCAAGCAGAACTTCACCGAGCCATTGCACGTCGACGAGTTGGCGGAGCGCGCTCGCATGAGCCCCTCCACGTTCAGGCAGCACTTCCGTACCATCACTGGCATGAGCCCGTTGCAGTTCCAGAAGCAGTTGCGGCTGCAGGAAGCGCGGCAACTGATGCTCAACCAGAACCTCGATGCAGGTCATGCGGGCGGACTCGTCGGCTATGAGAGCGCCTCCCAGTTCAACCGCGAGTACAGCCGCCTGTTCGGTGCGCCGCCTCAGCGCGACGTCAAGCGCATGAGGATGAACTGAGAAAGGGTGGAGTGCCCGAGCGAGTTGCTACGTCCCCTGCCAGCCCCTCCTGAAATGTGATCCTTCCTTAGGGCCTGCGCGCTTGCTCGCGGATGCGCTCCAGGGCCGCATTGAAGCCGTCGGGCGTGCCGCTGGAGCCTGCCAGCTTGCCAACTCGCACTTCTGCAAGAGGGCGGCCTTTGACCAGCGCTGGCACGGCCTCAGCGAAGCGGCGTTGGTAGTCCAGCGATGTCAGGTCGGTGGCATGGGTGCGCACGGAGACGGTTTGTATGAGGTCCTCGGCGAGCGTGAGCGTGACCGTCAGTTTCGAGGGCAGGCCACCGTACAGTCCTTCGGCCGTGTAGGTACCGTTCAGATAACGGGTTTCGTTGCGGCCCGGCACAGATGTCGCGACCTCGGAGCCGGCCGACGCTTCACCACACACAGCAAACAAGGTCGCGGTGGTGGCGAGTGCACGCGCAAGGGATTTATGGATCATCGTCGCTCTCCTCATATCAAACAAAAATTTCACCCTCAAGCCCTGCTGACCATTCGGCGCGCCCGTCGGCAAACATCCGAACGAACTCAAATGATCCCGCGCTCGCCAGCTGTGAAGGGTCAACGAAGAACAGTGCCGTGGCCAAGCCATCCGCCGTCATCGCGTCGTCTGCCACGACCCAAGTGGCCATGATGTCCTGCGCAGGCACACCGGTGCGCGCGTCAAGGATGTGGTGCAAGCCTTCTCCCCATCGCCGCCGATTCGAGGAGGATGCACACAGTGCACGTGCCTTGAGGTTGGCGATACCAATGACGCGGTCTGGGTGTCGAGGATCCTCCAGGCCCACCGCGAGTGCGTTATCGCCGGTTTGCAGGAGGTCACCGCTCGCATCGATCAGATGATCCGAGTGACCGGCATCGCAAAGCAGGTCGCCAATCAGATCGACCAGCAATCCCTTGCCGGCAGCGCCGACATCGATCACGAGGGGGGCACTGCAGGTCAGCAAGCATCCCTGGCGCGCAACGTCATTCGTCCAGCAGGGGCGTCGATAGGCTGCCCGTTCAGCCATTGGAGCCGGAACCAGCCCGTAGTGGCGGTCATAACCGAGCAGCTCCAGGTCACGGCCGATGAGCGGGTCGACCGCGCCAGCCGTCGCGGCATGCAGTTGGTCGTATAGATCGAACAGACGATGGGCTTCCACTGGAAAGCGGAATCGCCCGCCGCGGTCCGCGCGCGCGATCTCACTGACCAGGGAATCCTCTCGGAACCGCGACCACGTCGCGTCGAAGGCTTCTGCGCTGTTGAGGATGGCCTGGCGCAGCGGCTGCTCGATCGGTTGGGGTGTTTCTATCGCCCAGCGCGTGCCGATCGCGTCAAAGGCGAATCTGTCGAGTCCATCGGCTCCGTACCCGTTCATCGATCCGGGAAATCGGCGGAGATGCTCATTGCGCGCACCTGCTCGAGTTGCGCCAGCCGGCTACGGTGATCGGCCAGCACTGCGTCGTACCCCCATTCACCCAGCGGCAGGTGCCGTGGCGGCGTTGCCATCTGGACGAGCTTAATCATTACGTAGGCCGCGCGCGCCGGATCGCCCGCCTGGGTGCCGCTCGATGCCTTGGTGGAATCGAGCCGCTTACCGGCAACTTCTTCGTAGTCTGCGATGCGCGTCGGGGTCTGGCGAAGCGAGCGCCCCGCCCAATCGGTACGGAAAGGTCCAGGCTCAATGCAGGTGATGCGGATGCCCAGCGGTGCCACTTCGGCCAGCAGTGCGTCCGAGAAGCCTTCGACGGCATGCTTGGATGCTGCATAGTAGCCTGAACCTGGGTACCCGATCAGTCCGGCTACTGATGTGATGTTGAGGATGTGCCCACTGCGTCGGGCCCGCATTATGGGCAGTACCGCGCGAGTGACGGCGAACAGGCCAAAGACATTGGCGTCGAACTGGGCGCGGATCTCCGCTTCGATGCCTTCTTCCACGGAACTCTGGTAGCCATAGCCCGCGTTGTTGACCAGTACATCGATCCGGCCGAACAGTGCCTGCGCCGCGTCAACGGCAGCATCGATCTGATCGCTGCGGGTGACGTCGAGATCAAGGAGAAGAACGCGATCTTCAGCGCCGGTGGCAAGGTCAGCGATTCTCTCCTTGTCCCGCGCCGTTGCGACCAGGCGCCAACCTTGGTCCACGATGCGTTGGGCCAGAGCACGGCCCAGCCCGCTCGAGCAGCCGGTGACGAACCAGACGGGCTTGTGGTATGCGTCGTTGCTCATGATCTATGCCTTTCTGCTTTTTGTAAGGCGCCGAGCGCTGATAGGGGTCACTGGTGCGAGAACAGCGCCGGCCCCGTGGCGAATCCGATGGTGCGAAACACGGTCGCGCCACGCGCCCCACCACCATCGTTGGCAACGAAGTAGATTTCGTTCGTGCCGGGCTTGAACGCGAGGCTGGTCGTGAGCAGGAAGCGGCCCTGGTCCCGCCCCGGCACCAGGATCTGACCAATCGGCAAGCCGTTGCGATTGAAGACGAGGATGCGCCCTTGCTGGAAGATGGCCGCATACACATTGCCATCAGCATCCACGCGCAAGCCGTCAGGCGCTGGTCCGGTAAAGTGGTAGGCGATAGCCGTGCCCATAGTCGCGACGGTCGTCGCATCGTCGAGAGTGATTTTGTGAAGCACATTGCGTGCGTACTCGGTGACCCACAGTGTCTTCTCATCCGGCGACAGGGCCACGCCATTGGCTGCAGCAAGGTTGCGCAGGATGGGGGTGATTCGCCCGTCGGGAGCTGAGTAGTACACGCCTCCCGTGGGCTCGGTGGAGCGGCCCTTGAGGTCTGTGAAGTAGAAGCCGCCCACGCTGTCGAAGACCAGATCGTCCGGGAAGTAGCCTGCGCTTGGCGCAACCACTTGCGTATGTTTGCTGCCATCTGGCCCGAAAGCGACAATACTGCCGCCCGTCGCCATGTCTCCAACCTCGGCGACGAATAGGCGCGCGTCCTTGTGAATAGCGAGGCCCGTGGGCGTGATCGCGTTTTCGCTTTTGTCCACAGCAGTCGTGACAGCCTTGTTGGGCGCGACCTTGAGCACCCTTCCACTGAACATATCCACGAACAGCAGGTTGCCGGCCCTGTCGAAGACTGCGCCTTCCAGAAAATGGGGTTGGTCGACCAACTCCAGCCACGGCTCTGCGGTCACCGTCTGCAAGCCAGCCTCAGACGGCGGTATCGGAACAGGCGTTCGATTCGCAGTGGTGTAGGCAAGCCCGGTCGGCGCTTGTCGAGGCGCGCTTTGCTGGGCATGGTTCGCAGAGCACAAGAGAAGCGACAAGGTTACCGCGACGGCAGCGACCTGGCCCTGATATAGCTTCATCAAACAGTGTCCCTGTGCTTTTTTCAGTGGGGGTCAGGTACTCGTCGTACCGACCTGATTGAGCAACTTAGCGCCGACGGGCTTCCACACCGTTGTGTGTCGTGGCGGGGTTCGACACACGAGGTCCGACCACGGGCGCCTGAGCCAGGTCAGCCGCAATCTGCCGCAGTTCGTCAGCCGTCAGCCTGACGGCTGCAGCGCCCAGGTTCTCGGCTAAATGCCAGGGATCGGTCGTGCCTGGGATCGGTACGATCCACGGCTTCTGGGCCATTAGCCATGCGAGCGAGAATTGCGCGGTGGTTACGCCTTTGCGCTCGGCCCATCGGCTGACGACGCCGAAGAAGGCCATGTTCGCTTTCATGTTGTCGGGCAAGAACCGCGGAATTGTCGAGCGGTGATCGTCCGAGCCGAACCGGGTGCCTTCGCCGAACCGGCCGGTGAGAAAGCCTCGCGCCACCGGACCCCATGGAACGAAGCCGATGCCCAGTTCCTCGCAGATGGACAGAATCTCGCCCTCGGGGCTCCGTTCCATCAACGAGTACTCGTTTTGCACGGCAGCGACTGATAGCTCTGCGTGCGCCCGGCGTAGCGTGTTGGGTCCGGGTTCGGAAAGACCGAAGTGCTTGACCTTGCCGGCCTTGACCAGGTCCTTCACGGTGCCGGCGACATCCTCGATCGGAACGTCCGGATCGACACGGTGCTGGTACAGCAGGTCGATCACATCCACCTTGAGCCGTTTGAGGGAGCCATCCACAGCCTGCCGGATGTGCTCGGGACGGCTGTTGCGGGCGCCCGTCGGCTTGCCGTCCTGGTAGGCGAAGCCAAACTTGGTGGCGATTGTCACCTTATTGCGAAACGGCGCCAGTGCCTCGCCGACGATCTCTTCGTTGACGAACGGACCATAGATCTCGGCGGTGTCGAAGAAGGTGACCCCGCGTTCGACGGCGGCGCGGATCACTGCGATCATTCGCTGCCGGCCGGGGAGCGGCAGAAAGTACGCGCTGGCAGACATGCATCCTAGGCCGATAGATGACACTTCCAGGGCACCAAGCCTGCGCGTTCGGCTGACGTCCGCTGGAGATGTCAAAACGCCCGTGGCGCCGGCAGAGCGGAGTGCAGGTAGATTTTGCGTGGCCGCAGAAAGCGGAACGCTCGCAGCGATTGCTGTGCCTGCGACGGCCAGGAGGTCACGGCGACTGATTCCCAGGCCTTGCGGCGAAGATGGCTTGTTGTTGTCGTTCATGGATCACTCCCTTTGGGGTGAATCGGCTACCACCTGCTTTGCTCGACGTAGATCACGTGGAGGGGTCAGGTTTCAGGCCAGATTGCGGCGAAAGAACGCATTGAGCTTTTCGACCGCGGGCGTGACGTACTGCGGCTTGTCGTACATGTCGATGTGAGTTGCACCTGGCACCAAGAAGAGTTCTTTCGGCTCGGCCGCCTTCTTGATGGCGTTCTCGCTGGTGTACAGGCTGTCCGCATTGGCGCCAGCGATCATTAGAATGGGCCGCGGTGCGATCGTCTCGATCTGATCGAACGCGAAAAAAGACATCTGTGCGGGAAGCGAAGAGAACACGGCGCGAGTGGGCGCATTGGGATGTTGGCCCCGTGCCGTCTTGTAGTACTCATAGCCTTCGCGATACATGACAGGGGTGCTTGCGGTGAAATCCTTGGTGGATTCCGGCACCGTGGGAACCAAGCGGATAGGCTCGCCGCGAGCCTCTCGACTGCGCTGCGCTACCGCGTCCTGCAGCAGTTTCATGCGTTCTTCGTAGCTGCGGTTGTTTGCCAGGCCACTCCGACGCAGATCGCCGATATCTGCCGCACTCACAGTAGCCACCGCTCGGATGCGAAGCTCCGTCTGGGCCGCATTCACGACATAGCCGCCACCACCGCAAATGCCAAGGGAGCCTATTCGGTTTGCATCCACCTGCGGATGGTTGCTCAGAAAGTCGATCGAGCTACTGATGTCATCGACGCGCGCCGTGGGGAGCTCCATCAGGCGCGGCAGGCCGCCACTGTCGCCCTGGTACGACGCGTCGTAAGCTAGAGTGATGAAGCCCTGTTCGGCCAGACGCAGTGCGTAAAGGCCCGAGGTCTGTTCCTTGACCCCGCCAATGGGATGCGTCACGACGATCGCGGGGTACTTCTTGGTTGGGTCAAAGTTGGCGGGCTTGAACAGGTTGGCGGCGATTTGGGTCTGTGTGTTCCTGTTCGGATAGTTGACGCGCTCGACCACAATATTCTTAGTGTCAGGATGGCCGATAACAGCCAAGCCCGCTGGAGCAGCGGCTTGCGCCGCGGCTGGAACCGAAGCCAGCAAACCGGATCCGGCGACCACAGCCCCACTCATGGCGATTGCTGATGTGCCCAGGAATTTGCGGCGATGCGCATTGATTTCGATATTGTCCATAGCTGGCCCCTTAATTAAAGATGGTGAAAGAATGTGGCTCGCAGGAGCATTGCGCACCTTGCCCTCAAGCCGTTTGTAAATTTTGAATCCAGTGGCAGGGATCTCTGTCTGCTGATTGCCTGTCAGTCCGGTATTTCAGACATCGATGCACAGGCGTCTATATCTGAGATGAGCTCGAAGGCCGACCTCCAATGAGCTCCCGGGAAAGACGCTGCAAAGGAGAGCGACCACAACTACTTGACAGCGTACGGCTGTGTCCATTCTTGGGCTTGCACGATCTGTCGGATTGGTTGCCCAAAATGACGAGAAAACGTTCAATCGGATAGCACAAAACAACAGGACGCCTCTGTAAAGGGAAACCAGGAAAGCGGTCAGCATCAGCATTGCCATGACGACGAAGGTGTAGGAGAGTTGCACGGCGATCTGGAACAATTTCATGAACACGGCAAGACTGCAGTTGAGAGGCCAAGGAGGGCGGCTCAGCACAATTGCAGAACGACTGCCAATGTAAAAAATTGTGGAAAATGCTTGTCTGCTCCCTCCATCCAGATGACTGGCTGCACGGCTCGCCACCGGGGCGATCTGCGTTTATGTCAGACCAAACTTCAGGATCAACCACTGATGAGTCACATCGAACTCTACGTGGGTTACGCCTTATTGATTAGCCGCCACAATCGGCATAGCTAAAGAAGCTCTCCTTATGAGTCGAATTGCCTCAACTAAGTGATGCGCGGTGTCTCGGCTTCTGCTGCCGGCTGAAGGTAAGGAGTTCGCGTAACGCTCGGCAGTAAGGTATGTGAGGACGCAATGAATCAGAGCGACCCTAATGGTTAATTTGCCCTGCACAGTCCAGTCTGGCCGCGTTGCCTGCTCTGCAACCATCCTTGCTGCGGGGCTGGGTCGACGTCTTGGGCGTCGCCCCAAGGCGGCGCTGCTGATCGGCGATAGCAGTCTTTTGGAACGATTGATCTGCGCGCTTCGGGCCGCTGGCTGCGAGACGGTCGGCGTTGTGATGGGCGCGCATGCACCTGTCTTAGAACCGCTCGCGATACGCTGCGGTGCGGAGGTCTTTAAGCATTCGCGGACGGACCCCGAACTCATCGACTCCCAGCGCTTGGCGATCGAGCGACATGTGGGCGTACGCCCTGGGCAGGATATGTTGCTGTTGGTCGCTGACCTTCCGTTGCTCACCGGGCAGGACATCGCGACATTGATTGAGGTCTGGCGCAGGCGTGGGAGTGCAATGCTGGCCCAGATTCCTGTGGTCAATGGTGTCAGAGGCCACCCAGTCATCCTAGCTTGGGACGCCGTAGAGCAAATCCATCGAACACCAGTCCACGCCGGCATTCGAGACTGGATGCGCGTGCATTCCGATGCGGTGGCATTGATTGAGAGTGATCGAGTAGGTTTTGTGACCGATCTAGACACGCCCGAGGACTTCGCTGCGCTCAGGGCCTTCCTGCATCCGACACCGGTGACGTTGCCACCAGCTAGCATTGAGCCGTAACAGGAGGATGGCTAAGTGCCGTTGTAAGCCATCCGCGCACGTCGTGAAGATCCCAGCGGTCGAAGAACTCCTTGTCCCAAGTCAGATGAGAAGCATCGCGCACCAGCACATCTCTGTGAGATTGCCGCTGCGCGAGGAACGGCCACTCACGCGAATGCCGGGTTGTCCTTCGAGCGATGCTCTTAAGTTAGTTGCCAAGCGTCGAAACGATCTGCGAACAAAGTGCCCGTTCCATGATTGCCACTACATCAACACTACGAGGCAACGCGCCGTATTGATGATGGCCGCGGCTTTCGATGCGAGATATGCAGAATGCCTCTGCCACGAAACTTGGTGATGACTTGAGCAACTGAGCAGCCTGAAATGCAATCGCCATGCGATCCACGACGTCCCGGGCCCTGTACTCGATATCGCTCAAGTCATCCAGGTCGTTCCGAAGCTCGTCGACGTACTGATCGAGCGGCACGTATTGCCCCCTGACTGCGCTGACTTCGTCGAAGAATGCGGCCACCGTCTCTGGCTCTCTCCGAAATACGCGAATCACATCGAGACACTGCACGTTTCCGCAGCCCTCCCAGATGGCATTCAGGGGTGCCTCGCGATAGAGGCGCGGCATCGGACCGTCTTCCATGAAGCCGCTTCCTCCGACGCACTCCATGGCCTCGACAGCATGTTGTGCAGTGCGCTTGCAGATCCAGTATTTCCCCAATGCGGTGCCCAGTCGCGCCATGTGATCCTCATGCGCCGTTCCTTGCTCATCCAGTGCACGCGCGATTCGCAGTGTCATCGACAGTGCGGCTTCGCTTTCAAGTGCAAGGTCAGCCAGGACGTTCTGCATCAACGGTTGCTCACTGAGCTGCTTGCCGAAAACAATGCGGTTTCGGCAATGGTAGAGGGCCTGGGTAAGTGCCATCCGCATGCCTCCTGCGGAAAGAATCATGCAGTCGAAACGGGTCATCGCAACCATCTCGATGATGGTGGAGACGCCCTTTCCCTCCGGCCCCACCATCCAGGCAAGGGCGCCACGCAACTCCGTTTCCCCCGCTGCGTTGGAGGTGTTACCCATTTTCTTTTTGAGGCGCTGCACCTGCATCGGATTCTTGCTGCCGTCCGGCCGCCAGCGCGGCAGAAGGAAGCAAGAGAGACCACCGGGCGCTTGCGCAAGCACGAGGAAGGCATCGGACATCGGGGCGGAGACGAAAAACTTGTGTCCAACCAGTTCGTAGGCCTGACCGGGCCCCTCTGCGCCGACAGGTGTGGCGCAAGTAGTGTTCGCCCGTACATCCGATCCACCTTGCTTCTCGGTCATGGCCATGCCGATGGTGAGAGCGTACTTTTGATCCGCTGGAATGTTGCGAGGGTCATAATGCCAAGCTGTGATCTTCGGCAACCACTGCGCTGCCAAATCTGGCTGCATCTGGATCGCACGCGTTGCGGCAAATGTCATGGCGATAGGGCAGCCGTGCCCGGCTTCAACCTGACACTGAAGATAGAACTTTGCGGCCCGCGCTACATGGGCTCCCGCTTTGGGATCTGTCCAAGGGGAAGAGTGCAATCCCTCCTCGAACGCTACCTTCAGCAGCGCATGGTAGGACGGGTGAAATCGCGCTTGGTCGATGCGACGACCATGCCTATCATGTGTATCGAACTCGGGCTGGAACTTGTTGGCAAGATGGCCTTGCTCAAGATACTCGGCGGTGCCGATCAGCGAGCCGAAGCGTTCGAGGTCAGCGGTGGCCCATTGGGCGCCAGCAAGCGCAACATTCTCACGCAGCGCCATGTCAACATTGAAGAGGTTGTAGTCAACGAGATCAGTCGGCTGATTCTCGACGACATGGGTCACCGCGCCGTAGGCATCTGGCTGTGCGGTAGGGTTTTGTAAGAGTGCTGAGGTCTCGACGGCGGACATGATTCTGCTCCAGGTGATAACCGATATGGGTCTTGGCGGCGAGAGAACAAATTCACGTTCTCGCCTAAGAAAATTCTAGAGAGATGCCTCAACTGTGATGTCCGGATTTCGAAACGCATGACTGATCGGAAGACAACCGTTGCCAAGCCTCGGCGTAAGCCAGTTCAGTCGCGCTCCTGGCAGACATCGGTGGCTATTCAGGATGCCTTTGTTCAGCTTTTGGTGGAGGACGACTACGAGCGGATCACCATCCGGGACATCGTGATGGTCGCCGGAGTCGCGCTCGGCAGCTTTTATGAGTACTTCACCAGCAAGGAGGAGCTTGCGAGAACCTGCGTCCACTTTCGTTCAAAGCGGATTCTGAATACGGTGGAGAATTGTCGGGCAGAGGCGGCCGGACATCCCGTGACAGAGAGTGTTGAAAAAGCGGTGCTCACTCTGGTGGACATGGTCCTGGATGACCATGCGCGTTGGGGGCAGCACTTCCTGCTCGAGCGGCTGCATAGCCCTCTGGTGCAGTACCGCGCAAACTACGCCAGATTTACGCTGCAGTGGAGGCTGCTGCTGGAGGCTTGCTCGGATTGGCCAATTACTCAAGATGCGCATAGACCAGCATTGACAATTTCCATGCTGGTCTATGGAGCGCTGTCGCATACCGCTCTATCGGACAAAGGAAGTCTCGACAAGGATGCGGCGCGAGAACAACTTAGGCTTGCTGTAACAAGCTATCTTGCCGTGTTGATTTAACTCGCCCTCTTGGTGAGGTGTGCTTGAGGATTGGGTAGACGTTTGACCTGAGCACCTGTCGCGGCAACCCAGGCGCGACGCCTCTGACATGGCGAAATCAGCTTCGGGCGCTAGTGGCGCTGCCAGAGTCCCGTCCGTGTCGGGCACATCGCAGGCGAATAATCTTCGCCTGGCTACTGCTTGAGCATAGAGGGTGCCAAGCGACTTGTGGATGGGTCGTCAATACTGGTCGCCATCTGCCTATCGTGCCGCAGCCCCAGCCACACGCTCAGTAGTAGCCACGCCACCGACAGCGGCACCGCCACGATCGCGATGCCGCTCATGCTCAGTCCCAGTCCAAGCATCGCTGCATAGGACCAACTGCCCACCTGGTCGCCTGCGCGGTAAACCACGGTGTCGATGAAGTTTTTGGCCTTGTACCGATCTTCCCTCGTCACCGACGTGAACAGTATTTCCCGAGTGGGCCTGGCCAACGCAAAGTTGCTGACGCGCCGAGCGACCTGCACGGCGACAAAAATTGCCACGGTCGACGACAAAGAAAGGGACGTAAAGCCGATAACGCTGCACAGTGGAAGCGCGCAGAGGATGACGGTGACCCCCATTTTTTTCAGCAACCGGCCGGTGAGGAACAGTTGGAAGACCAGGGTCAGCACGTTCACCCAGAAGTCGATGTCTGCAAAGAAAGCCGTTCTGGCAGCGCGGTCGGTGAAGTTCGCCTCGGCGATGGCTGCTTGTTGGAAGTACAGCACTGTGGACGTGACCGAATACAGCAGGATGAACGCTGCGATACCCAGCAGGTACGGCGAACGCAGCGTATGGCTCACTCCTGCAAGCACTCCGCCGCCCATTGCACGCTGGGTTTCTTTGTCGTCGTCGCTGCGTTCGAAGTCTTGAGTCGAGCGCACCAGGCGACGCGCCGCGAAGACCGCCACTTCCAGCAGGGCAACGCAGGCAATCATCAGCCAGGCCTGACCCAACTGCGCCACCAGGCCAGAGGTCAGACTTGAGCCCGCGATTCCGCCCACTGTTGCACCGGCGGCCAGAAATCCGAACAGCCGCTTGCCTTGTTCGGCATTGAAAATGTCCACCATCAACGACCAAAACACCGAGACGACGAAGAGGTTGAAGACGGATACCCAGATGAAGAAGGCCCGGCCGACCCAGATCTGCTGTGCGGGGTCCGAAAACTTCAGCAACAGCAGAAAGGCCAGCAGGTTCGCCATGAAGAATCGGTACGTGATGGCGATGAAGCGCTCGCGCGGCCAACCGCGCACGACATAGGCAAAAAGCGGGTTGATGGCGAGCATTGCGACGAGCGTGCCGGTGAACAACCAGGGCAAGTTGCGCACGCCGCCGGCGACGCCCAGTTCGTCGCGGATCGGTCTGAGCACGTAGTAGGCAAGAAACAGGACGAACACGTACAGGCAAGCCCACCCGAGGGCCCGCGCCTCAGCTGCGCGAACATCGCCCAATCGTTGTAGAACTCGGACAATGAGCGGAGGGGAATCGAGCTGGGTCATGCTGGTCAGATGCCTTGGATATGCGCCGCGCCTGCAGTGCTTCCCGCAGATCTCGCTCGATCGGTGTCGAGCCGAGGGCAAGTCCAATGGCGCCTGCAGCGCAGAAGGGTTTTAAGGAACTGCGAGGCGAAATGTTTCCGTAGTACGCTAACCACTGCGCACGCGAATTCAGCTTTCGGATCGTCGGTGTTCCCTGTGTATCATTAAGAATGTACAGGTGGTGGCGTTCGATGACTCATTAGATTCACTAATGAGGCCTTGCGGTATTCGGTGGTTATTAGCGAGGCGTAGGTAGTGTTAAATCTAAAGCGATTGCCAACTACTTAAGGATTGCCGTCATGTCGACAACTCGCCGTTCTGTCTTGCTCGCTCTGGGGGCGTTATCGGTTTTAACCCTGATGCCGGCAATTGGAAACGCAGCGGAAAAGATGCGTATTGGAATCGTCGGCGCTGGCTCCCATGGCGGGACGATTGGCCGCCTCTGGGTGCAGGCGGGGCACGAGGTCATGTTCTCCACGCGCAATCCCTCGGAGTTGGAAGCAATGGCAAAGGAGCTGGGGCCAAAGGCTTCTGTTGGCACCTCGCGGCAAGCAGCGGAGTTTGGCTCGGTCGTTCTCTTCGCGACGCCATACAACGCATTGCCTGACCTCGGACGCGACCTGGCACCGGCTCTGCGCGGGAAGATCGTGCTGGACGCCACCAACCCACCGCCGGACGAGGGTAACCCGCTGTCCCGAGAAGCCTATGCCAGTGGTGTTGGCGAGACCTCGGCCAAATACTTGCCAGGGACGCGACTGGTGCGTGCCTTCAGTGCAACCGATGCGTCATCGATCAGTGCTTCTGCACGCCGCGACAACGCAAAACTGGGTGTGCCATTGGCGAGCAATGATGCGCAGGCACTTCAAGTCGCGGCTCAGCTGACCCGGGACTTGGGATCCATTCCTGTCATTACCGGTAACCTTTCGACAGCCCGCACCTTCCAGCGAGGCGGCCCTGGATTCAGGGCCAACACCGACGCGGCAGCGCTGCGCAAGCTTTTAGGTCTGGGCCCAGACGCTTGAATGACCGGATACCGCCTCAGCTGCTGCTGGGCCGGATGAAGATTACTGAGTCCACATCAGCAGCGCTAGAAGGTGAAACGCGATGCTTGGTAAAGCATCGCGATCCGGTTTGAAATAGCCTCAAGTTTCAAGTAGGCCCAGCTGATTGGCCTTCTTATACAGAGTAGTCCTTGAAATGCGCAAGGCTTGGGCTGCCTGAGCAATCGAGCCTTTGCTCTCCACGAGGGCTGCGCCAATCCTTTCTCGCTCAAGAGCTGCAACCGCTTCTGCAAGTGACTGCAATGGGGTCGGCTCCATTGCGGCCGCGCAGGGATTGAGCGGATCGAGTGCGAATGCGCGATCCACCACGGCAGCATTGATTGACGCGCCTTCCACATACATGCTGCACCGCTCAAGCACGTTGCGCAGCTCCCTCACATTGCCAGACCATTCCTGCGCCTGCAGTCGGTCAACAGCGCAGGACAGCAGTTCAGGGGTCGGCATTTGGCTTCGCCTCGCGATTTGCTCGAGCAATAAACGACTTAGTTCGCCAACATCCTCGCTCCTGTCGCACAAGGCGGGCACAACGATCGGCAGCACATTCAATCTGTAATAAAGATCGGAACGAAAACGCTTGTCCGCAACCGCTTTGCGAAGGTCAACGCTCGTTGCCGCAATGACCCGCACATCAACACGTTGCAGACGATTGGAGCCCAACGATTCGAATTCACCGCTCTCTAGAAAGCGGAGAAGCTTGACCTGTGCGCCCTGTGGCATGTCGCCGACTTCATCCAAGAAAAGGGTGCCGCCATCCGCCAGTTGAAGCTTGCCCATACGGGTTCGTCGGTCAGCGCCCGTGAATGCGCCAGGCGTTGTACCAAAGAACTCGGACTCGAACAGGGTCTCCGGGATTGCAGCAACGTTGACCGCGACGAAGTTGCTTGCTGCACGCTTGGATCGCGCGTGGATGGATTGCGCCACGACTTCCTTACCACTGCCCGTTGCGCCTGTGATCAGGACCGAGACGCCGCTTTTAGACGCTTGTGACGAAAGACGGCGTACTTCGGTGGCGGCCTTGCTCTTACCTGAGAACTCCGCCACATGAGCGTTGGCGGTTCGTCGATCAATCGCCTTTTCCTGTGGCCCCTTCAACGAGGACAGCTGTGCAAGCCGTCCTTGGAAAAGATCGAAGCTGTCGGTGCTGTACAGCACGAAGCCAAACGCACCAATGATGTTCTTGCTGTTGTCGAACACAGGGAAGCGGGACACGACGTAGTTCGCGCTCCCAAAAGCCATCACGTCGAGCACGATCGACTGGCCTGTCGACAGCACTTCGGGAATGCGGCTCTCAGGGAGCACGGACGATATGGGCTGGCCGATCAGGTCACCTGCCGTGACCCCGATGAGGCGACAGTATTTTTCGTTTATCCAGACGATCCGAGCTTCGTGATCCGTGGCAAGCGTGCCGGCAGAGGCGGCCTCCATGGTCGAGAAGAAAGAGCGCTCTGCAAGACTCGAGATCTTGTCCGTAGCCCAGGCATGCGTCGCCAAACCTGCCGAAGTGCTCATCGCGGACCTCCTGTCCAGTAGCTGGATTTTGCTGTCCACACATTGAACAGCTGCTAGTTCAGATCGTAGCGGTTAACCCTCAAAACAGGCGACTTTGTGGCCGTACACGGCACTAAACCGAGGGTTTTCGCCAGTTGGAACGGAAGTTGCGCAAAAAGCAGAAGCCGGCGTTTGACCGCGCAACTCTCAAAGCCAGTTCATGACCGCCACTCCTTTGCTTCATCCCTACGCTGCCGGCACTCATCGTTGGAACGTCCCCGTCGTCTTCAACATTGCGGACGATGTCTGCACCAAGTGGGCCGACGGCTCTGAGCGGTTGGCGCTGATCGAGGAAGACCAAGCGGGAGGTGTATGCCGCTACACGTTCGATCAGCTAGAGGCGCGCAGCAACCAGTTGGCTAACGCTTTTGCCGAGTGCGGTCTGCAGGCCCTGGACCGTGTCGCCATTCTTCTGCCACAGAGCGTCGAGACAGCCATAGCACACTTGGCGACGTACAAAAGTGGCGCGATCGCAGTCCCGCTGTTCACTTTGTTCGGCCCCGATGCGCTTCTGTTCAGACTGAACGACAGTGGCGCCCGCATTCTGCTCACGGATAGCGCTGGCTTTGCAAAGATCGCCGAGTTGCGAGCGGAACTTCCATCGCTGGCTTTCGTTTTTTGTATTGACGAGGTGCCTGCAGCGGCTGATGCAGTAGATTTTTGGAACGCGCTAGAGGCACAAGGAACTGCATTTGAGAGCGTGCAAACAGGCGCCGAAGATCCTGCGATCCTGATCTACACCTCCGGCACAACCGGGAAGCCCAAGGGTGCATTGCACGCGCATCGCGTGCTGCTCGGGCATTTGCCGGGTGTCGAGCTTTCACACAATGGGTTGCCGTATCCAGGCGATCTCTTTTGGACACCTGCGGATTGGGCCTGGATCGGCGGACTGCTCGATGTCCTGCTTCCTGCCTGGCACCACGGCGTGCCAGTGCTTGCGCACCGGTTCCGTAAGTTCGATGCACCCGCGGCATTTGACCTGATGCAGCGGCACGGCGTCCGCAATGTTTTCATGCCGCCCACGGCATTGAAGCAGTTGCGAGCGGGCTGGCCTGCGCAGCTTGCGCTGAACTTCACGTTGCGCTCGATCGCCAGTGGTGGGGAGGCCTTGGGCGAGGAGCTTGTGGCGTGGACGCGCAAGGCATTCGGTGTGGAGGTCAATGAGTTCTATGGGCAGACCGAATGCAACATGGTCGTCTCAGGCTGCACGGCCTTGTTTGCCCGGGCTAAGGGTGCCATAGGCAAGCCTGTGCCAGGCCACGCCGTGGCCGTGGTCGACGAGGCGGGCCGCGAACTACCGCCCGGGCAGGCGGGCAACATCGCCATCCAACGGCCCGATCCCGTGATGTTTCTCGGGTACTGGCGCCAACCTGAAGCAACCGCTGAGAAATTCGCCGGCGACTATCTGCTGACGGGCGATGCAGGCTTCCAGGACGTCGATGGCTACATCCATTTCGTAGGCCGAACCGACGACCTGATCACGAGCGCTGGCTACCGGATCGGGCCGGGACCGATCGAGGACTGCTTGATCACCCATACGGCGGTGGCATCCGCGGCCGCCGTGGGTGTGCCCGATCCGATCAGGACAGAGCGTGTGACTGCCTTTGTTGTTCTGCGCCCAGGCTTCGTGGCATCCGACACACTGGCAGCGGAGCTGCAGGATTTGGTCCGCCGTCGATTGGCTGCCCATGAGTACCCGCGTGAAGTCCGCTTTGTCGATGCCCTCCCGATGACTGCCACCGGTAAGGTGATCCGCAAAGCGTTGAGGTCGCAAACGACGCGTGGCCCAAATGACGGCTGAGCGACATCTCATCACAAAAGCAAGGAGACAAATTGAACAAAGAGACCATCTCGAGCGCAACGCCGAATTTCGTGACCTGCGATGGTCACGAGATCCACTATGTCGAATGGGGCGACCCAAAGAAGCCTGCTGTGGTTCTGTGGCACGGTCTGGCGCGCACTGCTCGCGACTTCGATGCGCTTGCGCAATCGTTAGCCTCTGACTACTGGGTGATCGTGCCGGACACCATTGGTCGGGGGCTGTCATCGTGGAGCGAGCGCCCGGCAGTCGAGTACTGCTTCGAGTACTACGCGCAGTTAGCAGCAACGCTGCTCGACCAGTTGGGCGTCCAGCGTTTCTCATGGGTCGGGACTTCCATGGGAGGGGCTCTTGGAATCCGTGTCGCCGCAAGCACGCTCCGAGGGCGGATGGATGCGCTGATTCTCAACGACATGGGTCCCGAGCCAAATCCGGTAGCGATGCATCGCATCAGGAACTACATCGGAACACCGCCGGAATTCGCGTCGGTGGCTCAGTTCGAAGCGTACTGCAGAGAAATATACCGTCCATTCGGATGGCACAGCGATCGGCAGTGGCGCCACATGGCGGTCACTTCGATGCGCCGGCTGGCCGATGGCCGGATCACCACCCACTACGACCCTGCCATTGTTCAGCAGTTGGTCGCTCACCCGAATGACTTCAACCAGTGGCCGGCTTTCGAAGGCCTCCAGATCCCGATGCTGCTCTTACGCGGAGAGTCCTCCGATATCGTTTTGCCGGACCATGCCGTCGCGATGAAGCGAAGTCGTCCACAGCTCGAGATTCTGGAGATCGGTGACTGCGGCCACGCCCCTGCACTGAATGTGCCGTTGCAGTGGAACGCCGTAAGCCGATTCATCGCCCGCCATTCGCTAGCCTGACACCGTCACCCCGACCTGCGCTGCAGGGCTCAGCGCCTCGCCACTCAGCCCCCTAACTCCATCATCAAGAGACAAAAATGCGTATCAAGATTCTGTTGCTTCTCGCTCTCACCTTTGCCATGTCCAGTGCGCATGCGCAAGACATTCGCATCGCCCACATTTACGACAAGACTGGCCCGTTGGAGTCTTACGGGGTCCAGACCCAGACCGGACTGATGCTAGGGCTCGACTACGCCACGCAAGGCACCATGCAAGTCAACGGAAAAAAGCTGGTCGTGATTGAGCGTGACGCACAGGGCAAGCCAGACGTTGCAAAGGCTCAGTTGGCTGCAGCGTACGGCGATGACAAAGCCGATATCGCGATCGGCCCCACCAGCTCGGGCGCTGCGCTCGCGATGCTTCCCGTTGCGGAGGAGTACAAGAAAATTCTGCTCGTGGAGCCTGCCGTAGCCGATGCCATCACGGGCGAAAAATGGAACCGCTTCATCTTCCGAACCGGTCGCAACTCATCCCAGGATGCCAGTTCAGCCGCTGCGGTGCTGGACAAGGAGGGCGTCTCCATCGGCACGCTGGTGCAGGACTACGCATTCGGTCGTGACGGCGTCAAGGCATTCAAGCAGGCGCTGAAGCATGCGAAGGTCGTGCACGAGGAATACCTTCCTTTCAACACCTCGGACTTCACTGCCGGTGCCCAGCGGCTGTTCGATGCCCTGAAAGACAAGCCAGGCAGAAAGGTGATTTTTATCGTTTGGGCGGGCACTGGAAATCCGTACCGAATCGCAGAAATGGACCCCAAACGCTTCGGCATCGAGATTGCTGCGGCAGGAAACACCCATCTCGCGATGGCTCCCTACAAGAACTTGCCGGGCATGGAGGGCGCTACCTACTACTACCACGGCCTGCCCAAAAATGAGGTGAATGACTGGCTCGTCAGGGAGCATGTCAAGCGGTTCAAGTCGCCGCCGGATTTCTTTACTGCCGGAGGTTTTTCGGCAGCAGTGGCTGTAGTGACTGCGCTGAAGAAGACAGGCGGCGACACAGGAACCAACAAGCTGATCGGTGCCATGGAGGGCATGAGCTTCGATACGCCCAAAGGGAACATGACCTTCCGCAAGGAGGATCATCAAGCCCTGCAATCGATGTACCACTTCAAGATCAAGAATGATCCTGCAGTCGCGTGGGGCGTGCCTGAGTTGGTTCGGGAGATCAAGCCCGAGGAGATGGACATTCCGATCAAGAACAAGCGCTGATCCGAGATGCTTGAAACCTGCGGACTCACTATTCGCTTCGGAGGCCACGTTGCAGTCAATGATGTCTCGTGCAACTTTGCACCGGGCACGTTGACAGCCATCGTCGGCCCTAACGGGGCGGGGAAAACCACCTATTTCAACTTGATCTCGGGCCAGCTTAAGGCGAGCGCGGGGTCGGTGTCGCTCGACGGTCACCCGTTGTCGGGCCTCTCACCGTCGGCCCGGACGCACGCGGGCCTGGGTCGAGCCTTTCAGCTCACCAACCTGTTTCCCAACCTCACAGTACTGGAGAACGTGCGGCTGGCCGTACAGGCCACGCGCGAGGGCGCGCACCGCCGCGGCTTGAATCTCTGGAGCATCTGGAGCGACCACAAGGCTTTGACGGCGCGCGCCGATGAGCTGCTGGCGCAGATCAATCTCAAGTCAAAAGAGCACGCCACGGTGGCGAGCCTTCCGCATGGTGACCAGCGCAAGCTTGAGGTCGCGCTGTTGATGGCGTTAGAGCCCAAGGTTTTCATGTTCGATGAACCGACTGCCGGCATGAACGCGGCCGAGGCCCCAGTCATCCTCGACTTGATCCGGCAACTCAAACAGGACAAGACCAAGACCATCTTGCTGGTCGAACACAAGATGGACGTGGTTCGCGAACTCGCCGATCGCATCATCGTGCTGCACAACGGCCAGCTCGTGGCCGACGGAGAGCCGGCGGCAGTGATCGCTTCGCCGGTGGTGCAGGAAGCCTACCTGGGTATGGCCAAGGAGGCCGCATGAGCACCACGAATCTGCTGACCCTTGAGGCCGTGCATACGCACATCGGCGCGTACCACATCCTGCATGGCGTCGACCTGGCGGTGCCGAAAGGCCAGCTCACCATGCTGCTCGGCCGCAACGGTGCAGGCAAGACCACCACGTTGCGCACGGTGATGGGCTTGTGGCACGCATCGCAAGGGCGCGTGCGCTTTAACGGTCATGACATCACTTCGCTGCGAACGCCCGAGATTGCGGAACTCGGCATTGCTTACGTGCCCGAGAACATGGGGATCTTCAGCGACCTCACGGTGAAGGAAAACATGTTGCTTGCCGCACGCAGTGCGAAGAACGTTGATTTGATGGACGACGCCCGCCTGAAGTGGATCTTCAAGCTCTTCCCTGCGGTCGAGAAGTTCTGGAACTACCCGGCTGGCAAGCTCTCCGGCGGTCAAAAGCAAATGCTGGCTGTGTCCCGCGCCATCGTCGAGCCGCGCGAGCTGCTGATTGTCGATGAACCCAGCAAGGGACTGGCGCCCGCCATCATCAACAACATGATCGACGCCTTCGGCGAGCTCAAGGCGCAAGGCGTGACGATCTTGCTGGTCGAACAGAACATCCATTTCGCGCAGCGGCTGGGCGACAACGTGGCTGTGATGGACGACGGCCGGGTAGTGCACAGCGGCAGCATGGCCGCATTTTCTGCCGACGAACAGCTGCAGCAGTCGCTGCTTGGACTCGCACTATGAAAACCCTCGCTCTGGACTGGAAGCCGCTCGCGCTTGTGCCGGTGCTCGCGCTCATCGCGCTGCCACTGACCGGCTCGTTGTCTACCTGGCTCACGCTCACGGTTGCGGGCCTGGCGATGGGCATGATCATCTTCATCATCGCCTCGGGCCTCACGCTGGTCTTCGGCCTGATGGACGTGCTGAACTTCGGCCACGGCGTGTTCATCGCGCTGGGCGCCTTCGTCGCGAGCAGCGTGCTCGGGCTGATGGGCGACTGGACCGGCTCCGGCGAACTCTGGCGCAACCTGGTGGCGGTGTTCCCCGCCATGCTGGTCGCGATGCTCGTGGCCGGCGCCGTGGGGCTGGCCTTCGAGCGTTTCATCGTGCGGCCGGTGTACGGCCAGCACCTGAAGCAGATCCTCATCACCATGGGCGGGATGATCATCGGTGAAGAGCTGATCAAGGTGATCTGGGGCCCGGCGCAGATCCCGCTGCCGCTGCCCGACGCCTTGCGCGGCTCGGTCTTCGTAGCCGATGCGGCGATCAGCAAGTACCGCCTGCTGGCGGTGGCTGTCGGCCTCGTCGTCTTCGGGTTGCTGGCCTGGACGCTCGGGCGCACCAAGATCGGCCTCTTGATCCGCGCCGGCGTGCAGGACCGCGAGATGGTCGAGTCCCTTGGTTATCGCATCGGTCGGCTGTTTGTCGGCGTGTTTGTCGTGGGCAGCGCGCTGGCGGGCCTGGGCGGCGTGATGTGGGGACTGTTCCAGCAGAACCTCGTTCCGCAGATGGGTGCGCAGGTTAATGTGCTGATCTTCATCGTCATCATCATCGGCGGGCTGGGCTCGACAGGTGGCGCGCTGATCGGCGCTTTGCTCGTGGGCCTGATGACCAACTACGTCGGCTTCCTGGTGCCCACGCTCACGCAGTTCGCAAGCATCTTCCTGATGGTGGCGGTGCTTCTATGGCGGCCGCAGGGTGTGTACCCCGTGGCGAGCAGCCGGTGAAGAGGATCGACTTATGTTTTTGACACGCCTTCTTTCCAATGATTTGCCGCGCAGCCGTTGGCTCGCGCTGCTCCTGGTCGCGCTGTTCCTGGCGCTGGCCTTCGCACCATTTCTGTTCCCGGGCGTGAAGTCGCTGAGTGTTGCAGCCAAGATCCTCGTCTTCATCGTGCTCGTGGCGAGTTTTGACCTGCTGCTGGGTTACACCGGCATCGTGAGCTTTGCACACACGATGTTCTTCGGTATCGGTGCCTATGGCATCGCGATATCGGCCTCGCGCCTGGGTTCGGGGTGGGAGGCGCTGTTCATCGGCCTCGGCGCATCGTTGGCGGTGTCACTCGTGCTTTCCCTGACCATCGGTCTTTTCTCGCTGCGGGTCAGGGCTATCTTCTTTGCGATGATCACGCTGGCCGTCGCGTCGGCTTTCCAGACATTGGCTTCGCAACTCTCGCAGTTCACAGGCGGCGAAGACGGGCTGACCTTCAGATTGCCGGAGTTGATCTCACCGAGCTTCGAGTTCGCACAGGAGCCCTTCCTAGGCGTCTCGCTCGACGGGCGGTTGCTGTGCTATTACCTGTTGTTCGTCACCGCGGTGGTGCTGGTGCTGGCGCTGCTGCGCATCGTCAACTCGCCGTTCGGTCGCGTGCTGCAGGCGATCCGCGAGAACGAGTTTCGCGCTGAGGCTATCGGTTACCGCGTGGTGGTCTACCGTACGACGGCAGCGGTGCTGTCTGCCTTGTTCGCGACGCTGGCCGGCGCGATGCTCGCCATCTGGCTGCGCTACAACGGCCCGGACACATCGCTGAGCTTCGAGATCATGATCGACGTGCTTTTGATCGTGGTGATCGGTGGCATGGGCACGATCTACGGGGCAGCCATCGGCGCGGTGCTGTTCGTGGTTGCGCAGAGCTACTTGCAGGATCTATTGCGTGTCGGTCATGAAGCCGCTAGTGCGCTGCCTTGGCTTGCAGCATTGCTGTCACCCGATCGCTGGTTGTTGTGGCTGGGTGTGCTGTTCGTACTGTCCGTCTACTATTTCCCTACGGGTGTTGTCGGCCGGCTGCGGATGAGGGCGTTGAGATGAGGCAAGCCACTGCTGGTGAGCCGAGATGCTTCTGCACATCACCGCTCTCGCAGTGCCTGGACGACAAGCATCAGGGCTGGCGAGGCGCTGCGGCTCGCGTAGTAAAGATGATGGCCGGGATAGACCATGGCCCAGCCGTCCAGGACCGTGACCAAATCACCACCGGCGAGATGTTCTTTGACGAAGTTAACGGAAGCCCAGGCCAGGCCCTGACCGGCAAGGGCGGCCTGTACAGCCAGTGCCGTGGTGTTGAACACAAGCTGGCCATTGGGATGTACGTTGAGGGTTTTGCTCCGGCGCTTGAACTCCCAAGCCAGCAAGCCACCATGCGTAGGCAAACGCAACGCAATACAGGCATGCCCGGTGAGGTCCTCTGGCGTTTGAGGAGCGTTATGACGCGCCAAATAGTCAGGGCTTGCAACCACGGCCATGCGGAGTTCGGGCGACATGCGTACGGCAATCATGTCCTTGGCGACGTCGTTGCCCAGGCGCACGCCGATGTCGAAGCGTTCAGCGACGATATCGATGAAGCGGTTGTCACTGCTGATCTCGACCTTGATGTCGGGGTGCAGGGGCAGCCAGGGCTTCAAGCGCGGCCAGACAAGAGTCTGCACAGCGCTCTCGGTTGCGCTGATGCGCACCGTGCCCGCAGGCTTGCCGCGCAGGTCTCCCAGCACTGCCAGTTCTGCCTCGATGTCGGCGAAGCGGGGCGCGACGGTCTGGTAAAGACGTTCGCCCGCTTCAGTTGGCGAGACGCTTCGCGTCGTGCGGTTCAAAAGCTTTAGTTCGAGCCGGGTCTCCAGTGCCCGAACTGTCTGACTGAGGGCGGATTGCGAGACCCCCATCTGCGCGGCGGCGCGGGTAAAGCTGCGTTCACGCACGACTGTCGCAAAGGCTGCCAGTTCATCGAATCTAGCCATGGAACATTACCGATATTGATTAGACGAAGTTATGAGTCTATCCCGATTTGGCAGTCTATTCATCACAGGGAAGCCGGTATAAATTTGAGCAATTCTGAGAAATTGACTGTAATTAAGGATTCCCATGAAAACACGCGCACTTGGAACTAGCGGCCTGAATGTCTCGGCCATCGGCCTGGGGTGCATGGGCCTGAGCTTCGCCTATGGACCGGCAACGGATACGAAGGACGCCGTGGCTTTGATCCGTGCTGCGGTCGATCTTGGCGTCACGTTCTTCGACACCGCCGAAGCCTATGGTCCTTTCACTAACGAAGAAGTCCTCGGCGAGGCTCTGGCCCCGATCCGCGATCAGGTGGTGATCGCTACCAAGTTCGGTTTCCGGTCAGGTGACTCCACCAAGGGCCTGGACAGCCATCCCGACAGCATCAAGGCGGTGGCCGATGCTGCGCTGAAGCGCCTGAAGACCGATCGTATCGATCTTTTCTATCAACACCGCGTGGATCCGGCCGTCCCGATCGAAGACGTTGCCGGCACGGTCAAGGAGTTGATCCAGCAGGGCAAGGTCAAGCACTTTGGCCTGTCCGAAGCCGGAGCCGATGCGATCCGTCGCGCCCACGCCGTCCAGCCTGTCGCCGCGCTGCAGAGCGAATACTCGTTGTGGTGGCGCGAGCCCGAGACCGAGATCTTGCCGACGTTGGAAGAACTGGGCATCGGCTTCGTGCCGTTCAGCCCGCTCGGCAAGGGCTTCCTCACCGGCGCGATCACCGAGCAGACGGTCTTCGCCAGCGACGATTACCGCAACACCGTTCCCCGCTTCAATCCGGACGCGCGCAAGGCGAACCAGGTGCTGGTGGAATTGATCGGGCGCATTGCAGCGCAGAAGCAGGCCACCCCGGCACAGATCGCGCTGGCCTGGCTGCTCGCACAGAAGCCTTGGATCGTGCCGATCCCGGGCACGACCAAGCTGCATCGCCTGCAGGAAAACGTCGGTGCCGTGGCCGTCGTTCTGGAGCCCGAGGATCTGAGCCAGATCGAACAGGCGCTGGCCCAACTCACCATCCATGGCGCTCGCTACTCCGAGGATCGCCAGCGTTTGGTCAATCGCTGAATTCGGGCTTCGACGCAGGTCGTCGCCACAAGGCAGGTGCAACTTTATTGCGGAGAACAACCCCACCATGAGCACTCTCAACATCAATGGCCGTGCACAAACGGTCGACGTCGATCCCAGCACGCCGATCCTTTGGGCCTTGCGCGACACGCTGGGCCTGACCGGCACGAAGTTCGGTTGTGGTGCGGCGCTGTGTGGCGCCTGTACCGTGCACCTGGACGGGCAGGCCATCCGCTCCTGCATCACCCCCATCGCAGCGGCCGAGGGCAAGGCAATCACCACGATCGAGGCCGCGACGGATGGCAGTGACCCGGTGGGTGCTGCGGTTCACGCCGCCTGGGTGAAACACGACGTGGCGCAATGCGGCTACTGTCAGAGCGGCCAGATCATGAGTGCGACGGCCTTTCTCAAGGCGCAACCCAAAGGCAAGGCCCCTACGGCCTCCGAGATCGATTCGGCCATGGCGGGCAACATCTGCCGCTGTGGCACCTATGCCCGCATCCGCGCCGCCGTGGCCGATGCAGCCCAAACCCTGGTCTGATCGGAGCGCCACCATGTTGAACGAATGCTTCCCTGTTGAACTTCCGCGCGCGTTGCAGCACATGCTGGAGCGGGATCAGCCCGAAGCCCCCGCCACTTATCCGCGCCGCAGCTTTCTGAAGGTGCTGGGCATAGGTGGATTGGCATTGGGCGCTTTTCCGCACTTGGCGATGGGGCAGACGACCGGCGCGGCCGGCGGTTCCGCTGCTGCAGCGCTCAAGCCGCAGGAGCAGCCCAGCGCCTTCGTCCAGATCGCGCCCAACGGCGAGGTCACGGTGACGATCAACCGACTAGAGTTCGGCCAGGGTGTCCAGACCGGACTTCCCATGATTCTGGCTGAAGAGCTGGATGCCGATTGGAGCCTGGTGCGCAGCCGCAACAGCACCGAGGCCGCCGCCTACCACGACCCGCGCGCGGGGATGCACCTCACCGGCGGCTCCAACTCGATCAAGAACAGCTACACGCAGTACCGCGAGCTCGGTGCGCGCGCACGGGCCATGCTGGTGTCTGCGGCAGCCACACGCTGGAACGTGGACGTGTTCAGTCTGCGCACACAGGCCGGCACGGTGATCGGCCCGGGTGGCCGCCAGGCGAGCTATGGTGAACTGGCCGAGGCGGCCATGGCACTGCCCGTCCCGGAGAAGGTCACGCTCAAGGACCCCAAGACGTTCCGGATCATCGGCAAAGCCACCACCCGCATCGATGCCAAGGCCAAGAGCAGCGGGCAGCAGGATTTCGGCATCGACATGCGCCTGCCCGGACAACTTACGGCCGTGGTCGCCCGACCGCCAGTGTTCGGCGCCAAGCTGAAATCTGTGGACGACAGCGCGGCACGTGCGGTTAAAGGCGTCAAGGCCGTACGACGCATCCCCTTCGATGGCGGTGCGGAAGGTGTGGCCGTCATCGCCGAGGGCTACTGGCCGGCCAAGCAGGGTCGCGATGCGCTCAAGCTGGAGTGGGACACCGACAGCGTGGAGAAGGTGGACAGCGAGAAGCAACTGGCGCAGTACCGCGAACTGGCGAGCCGCCCTGGTCCCCAACAGTTCCAGGCGGATATGGCTCCGCTGGAGGCCGCCCCGCACAAGCTAGAAGCCGAGTTCGTGTTTCCGTATCTGGCCCATGCCGCCATGGAGCCGTTGAACTGCACGGTCCAGCTGTCCGAGGGACGCGCCGAGCTGTGGGTCGGAACCCAGTTCGCCGGCACTGACGCTGCGGCTGCTGCACGCGTGCTCGGCATGCCGGCGGAACAGGTGCGCGTCAATGTGCAGACAGCGGGCGGTGGATTTGGCCGACGCGGACCCGGTAGCAGCGACGTCGTTGTACTGGCGTGCGAAGTGGCCAAGGCGGCGCGCACTGCTGGGCTGAATGTCCCGGTGCGCACCCTGTGGAGCCGTGAAGACGACATTAAGGGCGGCTATTACCGTCCCATGCACCTGCACCGTGCGCGCATCGGATTTGACGACAAAGGCAAAGTGCTGGCGTGGGATCACGCCCTGGTGGGACAGTCCATCACAGCAGGCACCATGTTCTCGTCCGGTGTGAGGAACGGCATTGATCGCACTGCGGTCGAAGGCATGCGTAACCCGTATCCGCTGCCCATGCGCCTGACGGTGCATCACCCGAAACTCAACGTGCCGGTGCTGTGGTGGCGCAGCGTGGGCTCTACGCACACGGCGTTTGTGATGGAGACCTTGCTCGACGATATTGCGCGCACGACCAAGCAGGATCCCGTCGCCTATCGCATGGCGCTGTTTGGCGACCAACATCCCCGCCATCGCGCCGCGCTGCAGTTGGCCGTCGACCGAAGCGGCTACGGCAAAAGCAAACTGCCCGAGGGCCGTGCCTGGGGCGTGGCAGTGCACGAGTCCTTCAGTTCGGTCGTGGCCTATGTCGTGGAGGCTTCGGTAAAAGACGGACAGCCAGTGCTGAACCGCGTCACAGCCGGCGTGCACTGCAATCTTGTGGTCAATCCGCGCAGCGTGGAAGCCCAAGTCCAGGGCGCAGCCGTCATGGGCCTGTCGATGTGCCTGCCCGGCGGCGCCATCACGTTGAAGGACGGCGAAGTGCAGCAAAGCAACTTCGGTGACTTCGCCGTTCCACGCATCACCGACATGCCCGAGTTCGCTGTGCATATCGTGCCCAGTGCCGAGCCGCCTACCGGGATGGGCGAACCTGGCCTGCCGCCGTTGGCTCCCGCTTTCGCGAATGCCATCGTCCAGCTGACCGGCAAGCCCTTGCGCACGCTGCCCTTCACGTTGACTTGATGGAACACGCAATGGGTGGCGCGATGGAGGACCTCGACACCCTGGTGCTGCGCACGGCGCGTGACTGGCAAGCTAGCGGGATTACCGTGGTGCTGGTGACCGTGGCGCGCACCTGGGGCTCTTCCCCGCGACCGCCGGGGTCGCTTATGGCGATCAACGATCAGGGTGCGACCGTCGGATCGGTGTCGGGTGGTTGTATCGAGGACGATCTGATCGACAAGGTCAGGCAGGACGGCGTTCAGGCGTTGTGCGCCGGGTCGCGTCCCTCTGTTCTGCGCTACGGCATCTCCGCGGACGAAGCCCATCGCTTCGGTCTTCCTTGTGGAGGAACCATCGAGTTGGTGCTGGAGCCAGTTTCTGCGGTCAGTCGCATCGACGAGCTCTTGCTCGCCTGCCAACAGAGGCGCTCTACGCGACGTGTGCTGGATCTGAAGACTGGCGGGGTCACGCTCGGCGAAGGGGATCGCGACGGCGTGCCTCGCCTCGATGCGCAATCTCTGACGACCTTCCTCGGACCGCGCATTCGGCTGATCATCGTCGGTGCCGGTGACCTGCCTCGCTATGTCTGCCAGATCGCGTTGAGCCTGGGGTTTGAGGTGATCGTTTGCGACCCCCGCGAGCAGCATGAAACGTGGCGCCTGGACGGCGTGACCACGAGCCGGGAGATGCCGGATGACTTGGTGCGACGGTTGCAGCCTGACGCACGCACAGCAGTGATCACCCTGACCCATGACCCGAAGATGGATGACCTTGCATTGCTCGAAGCCCTCGAGTCGGGCGCGTTCTACATCGGCGCCATTGGCTCGCGCCGCAATACGCAGACGCGTCGAGCCCGGCTCAAAGAGCACTTTGGATTCTCGGATGCCGTGCTCAGCAAACTGAGAGGACCAGCAGGCCTGTACATCGGCAGCAAGACACCGGCCGAAATCGCACTGTCCATCATGGCGGAGATCGTGGCCGCCAAGAATGGCATCGCGCTCGGCGAATCCGTGCAGGTGGCCAAGGACAGATCGCAGAACGACTCCCGTCAGCAAAGAGGTGCCGCCATTGAACACACCGCGGCGGCGCCTTCTATTCTTTACCTCAACCTGTCTTGAAGCGAAAAAACTATGAGTCTCCCCACAAGCCCGCGCACCCGAACACGGCGAACGCCCTTAACTCGTCGAGTCGCCCTCGCGTCATTCGCCGTGACGTTGGCGGCAGGTGCTTTCCTGCCTGGCCAGGCCGCAGCCAACCAAGCCCTTGTGCAGAAGAACGCATGCATCGCCTGTCACCAGCCTGCCACAAAAGTTGTTGGCCCGTCCTGGAAGCAGATCACGGAGAAGTACGGCGATGGCAAGATAACCGCCGAGCAGCTCGCCGCGAGCATCAAGGGCGGCAGTTCGGGCAAGTGGGGGCCGATGCCCATGCCGCCTCAGGCACAGGTGTCCGATGCGGACCTTAAGACAATTGCGCAGTGGCTGCTTGATGGGGCGAAGTAGCTGAACTTGTCTCATCGGATGTCGAGCCAAGACGGCTTCTGCTCACCAGATGCTCGTGACGCAACGGAGGACGTCCATCGACCGTCGCGCCATTCGCAGTCCTGCACCATCCGAAACCATGGCCTGCCCTGTTTTCGTTAGGCGCTTCACGTCGGGTCAATAGTCCCAGTTTAGTTGGCGGCCCATGTACCGATTTCGATTATCCGAAATCGGTACACTGCTGTAGGTCAGCAGGGAACGGTCTGCAGCCATAAGGGGTAGGTGCTGTCCGTACGGCCCTTGACTGCCGCCTCAACACAGCTGGACAAGCTAGCGAAATGCACTGGACGCCCCACCAATCCCGGCGCGTAATGAGCAAACTTCGCCGAGTTAGTCATGACAGTCTTTGCAGCTGGAGGAATTACGGGCTCACCGAGCATGCACCAGCAGGTATCGTTCACAATCTGGGCACCAAATCGCTCGAGCTCTGCCACAAATCCTGCTTTTTCTGCTTGCTCATAGATTGAGCGGCCGCAGGTAATCACCATTGCCGTGCCTGGTGACTTTTTGAGACCTTTGCACATTCCGGCCAGTGTACGGAACTCGGAAAGTGAGAAATGGGGATTTCCCAAAGACACGATGCCGACAGCTGGATCGCTGGCACTATTCAATACAATCCAGCTGGAAATTAGATCTGTGACGTTCACGGAAAGCACATCTGGAGGGGTCGCAGCGCCCAGCGCCCGTTCAGGATCAATCGCTTCTGGAGTGATTCCAGCGATATGAAAAAGTGGCGCACCCGAGGTGGTACCAAACGCTGCTGAGAACGCTTTGAGATGATCTAAGGTCGGCGCAGCATTTTCAAGGCCGTAGACAATAGGGATTCGTTTCCCTGCCAGCAAGCCTACGTGATATCCAAGTAGAGGATAGAACGCATCATCGACCTCTTCAGGCATTTCGATCTGAATGCGCAATTGGGCCTTTCTGTTTTCATCCAGATGACAGCCTGAAAGCGGAGCCCGCCCACATATAGCAATGCAGATATCCAGATAGTCCGGGTACTTCAATGTGCGGGCCGCCAGAACACTATTAGCGAAGACAACAGCATTGGACTCGGCCCAGACGATTTGCTCACCCGCCTGAGGTGCTGTTTCGAGCAAGTAAGGTGCGCAGGTGTAACTCATTCGCGCACCCATTGCCATGTAGGCGTCACCCAAGGCACTTGCAGGCTCGCCAAATGCCGGGTCGACACCCAACGCGCGCCAGCGGCGTTGATCAACGGAGATCGAGTTCAAAGTGGTTGGTACGACAACCTTACCGCCCCAATCGACCAATTGTTCGGCGAAACGAAGGCTTGCAGGACCGGTGTATATGCATCCGTCTATGTGTGCTTGGGTCACATTAACAAGCTCTGTAGCGCCCTGCAGTTCTGCCATACGCAAAACCACCTGCATCGCTACCTGGGAAGCTTTCCCATTTTGGCCGGCTAACATTTTGCCGTCCTGCTCATTCAGTACAACTTGGCAGTTCGTGAAGTCCAGCGTATTAGCGGATTTTTTCGACGTCAACTCACCCGCCAAAGGCTGTTCGGAAGCTTGAACGACCGTATCGCTAACTCGGGCATATCGACAGCCTTCCAAATCTGCAAATGCCTCCTTGCCGATGCTGACGACTGGAAGCGAGCGGTCGTAGATCATCTCGGCCAACAGCACGCCCAGGGCAAGAATCTCGTCCACATCCGCAAGGATTAATGCCGCAGGCGCATGACCGGAACTGATCAACTCCATCATGACACTACTACCGGTGCACGACCCTCTTCCCGAAGGAATGGCTAACACTCGTCCGGCAAGGTTCTTTCCGGCTAGCGGGTGATGCTGGTCAATTACGTCACCGGTGATTGAGTTAACACCACCCCAAAAGCTGAGGCCCACGTCCGCAAAAAGCAACTCGCCCTGGGCAGTGCCGTCAATCAAACTACGTCCACTGTGGCGTTTAATCCCACTCGTCATTAGTAACCTCAGTTATTGCTTACAACGGCCTTGATCGCCGCTGGGCCGGCGAGCCAATTGCGTAACCTTCAGAGAATAACTGCCTGTATGTCTATAAACTTCGCTTCTCCATCCGGAATTGAGGTGCGTTGCCAGCGGCTTAGCTCCGCGCGGAAGTTTCTGGGTCGCGGCCACTATTCCGAATGAAACTTGAAAAAACGATCGCTAGAGATCGCGACTATGCACGTGAGTGAATAATGCTTAATCCAATAGGCATTTAGCTGCGTTTTGCCCAGGCGAGCTTTAGCGGGAATTGTAGCCTGTTGCCTTCGACCTCCCTTAGGTCATGATGCTCAAATTTCATCGAGTCCTTGTGCTCAGTCCTCGATTTTGAAGCCGAAAAGGGCGGTGTTCACCAGCTCGGGATCTGGTCCACCACGCAAACCAGTATTTAGCGCCGAGATTGCCCGTACTTCATCGCGGTGCAGAGAAAAATCGAAGACGTCGGCATTCTCGACGATGCGATGCGACTTTACTGATTTCGGGATGGCCGCAATGCCCAGCTCCAGGTGCCAGCGCAGCACGATCTGTGCTGGCGACTTCCGGTACTTCGAAGCCAACGCGACCACGGTGGGATGAGCCAGAGGATCCCGTACCTGCCGGCTGTCTCCATGCATGTAGCGGCTGACGCCGCCGATGGGCGACCAGGCCTGGGTCACGATGCCCAACTTCTCGTCTGCCGCCTGCACAGCTTCCTGAACAAAGAACGGGTGCAGCTCCACTTGGTTGACTGCCGGAACCACGGCGGAGCGCGCGATGAGATCGTCCAGATGCTTTGGGCTGAAGTTGCTCACCCCAATGGCGCGCACGCGGCCGTCAGCGAGCAGCTTTTCTGCCGCCCTCCAGGCGCCTAGGGTCGCCTCAAAGTCGGTAGGCACTGGCCAGTGCAGCAAATACAGATCGAGATTTTCCAGGTCAAGGAGGCGCAGGCTGCGGTCAAAGGCGTGCAAGGTGCCATCGTAGCCGTAGTCACTGATCCACGCCTTCGTGGTCACGAAGATGTCCGAGCGGTCAATTCCGCTAGCGCGCACAGCCTGGCCGACCTGTGCTTCGTTGCCGTATGCAGCAGCGGTGTCAATCAACCGATAGCCGGTCGCCAATGCGGTTGCAACCGCGCTGACGGTTTCTTCTGGGCCGCTTTGATAGACGCCCAAGCCCAAAGCAGGCATCTGGACGCCATTGTTCAAGGTGAGAAAACTGGTTTTGACAGCCATGTGAAGGTCCTTTAATAGTTGGAATACAGCGCCTCTCAGCGATCGATGGCCGCATCCAGTCCGGCGGACAGGGGCGCCCCTTGAATATCGATGGCAGCGAAGGCCGCGTCGATCTCGCGAAGATCGGACGCGCTCAGTGCGAGCTCGCTCGCAGGAAGGTTGTCGTCCAGGTGGGCCAGACTCGTACCGCCCGGGATCGGCACAATCCATGGCTTCTGTGCGAGTAGCCATGCCAGGGCAATGCGAGCGGGACTCGCGCCCTTGCGTGCAGCCAAATCACGCAGGAAATCCACGACCTTGAAATTGGCTTCCAGTGCTTCGGGTGTGAAGCGCGGGAAGTCGCGGCGCAAGTCCGCAGGGTCGTCGAAGCGCATGTCCCGGGTGATTTTTCCGGTCAGGAAGCCCTGGCCCAGCGGTCCCCAGGCCACCAAGCCGATGCCCAGCTCTTCACACAGGGCGAACTTGGTGTTCTCGGGTTCACGCATCCACAAGGAGTAATGGTCCTGGACGGCCGTCACGGGCTGTACCGCGTGGGCACGGCGGATGGTCTGCGCGCTGGCCTCCGACAGGCCGAAGTGCTTGACCTTGCCATCGGCGATCAGGTCCTTGACGGTTCCGGCCACATCCTCGATCGGCACGGCTGGGTCGACGCGGTGCTGGTAAAGCAGGTCGATGCGATCGGTGCGCAGGCGCTTGAGCGAGGCTTCCACCACGGCGCGGATGTGCGCCGGACGGCTGTTGAGCCCCACCGTCTCTCCACTGTCGTTGATATCGAAGCCGAATTTAGTGCCGATGATCACCTGGTCCCGCAGCGGCTGTAGCGCCTCGCCAACCAGTTCCTCGTTGGTGTACGGACCGTAGCCCTCGGCCGTGTCGAAGAAGGTCACGCCGCGCTGAACCGCGCTGCGGATGACCTGGATGGCCTCTTGACGGTCGGTGGCAGGGCCCAGGCCGAAACTCAGGCCCATGCAGCCCCAACCGATGGCGGAGACCTCCAGGCCGGAGCCCAATACGCGCTTGTTCATGGTCATGGTCATGATCTCCATTGAAGTGAATGCAATGGCGGCGCGATTGCCTGACAGCTCGGCGCATTGCGATGGTTGATGCAGCTACTTTAGAGCCGCCCATTGCGATTGATAAGATGCTAGATCTTTAATGAATCTATATCTCAGGATAATGAATGAGGCGAGAAGATCTGAGTGACCTGACGGTTTTCTTGGCGGTGGCTGAGGAGCGCAGCTTCACCCGCGCCGCTGCCAGGCTGAACACGTCACAGTCATCCTTGAGCCAGACGGTGCGCCGCCTGGAGGCGAGACTGGGCTTGCCTTTGCTCAGCCGAACCACCCGCAGCGTTGCGCCAACAGAAGCTGGCCAAGAGCTGCTGAATACGCTGAGTCCTGCTCTGGCCGATATCGAAACTAAGCTCATGGCCTTAGGCCAGTTGCGTGCGCGGCCTGCGGGAACCGTCAGGCTCACTACGAGCAAGCATGCTGCCAAAACCCTGCTGTGGCCCGCCATTGGCCGCCTGTTGCCCGACTATCCGGAGCTGAAGGTCGAGCTTTCGATCGATGCCGCACTGACCGACATCGTCGCGGACCGCTTTGATGCCGGCGTTCGCCTGGGCGAGGAGGTGGACAAGGACATGGTGGCGGTGCGCATAGGTCCCGATCTGCGCATGATCGTGATAGGCGCGCCCAGCTACTTCCGTGCCAGCCCAGCACCTCGCACTCCCCACGACCTTCCGCATCATCCGTGCATCAACGTTCGCCTGCCCACGGCTGGCGGACTCTATCCCTGGGAATTCGCCAAGGGCGGGCGCAAGCTCAACGTCCGGGTCGATGGCCCGCTGGTGTTGAACGATATGTCCATGGTGCTGACGGCCGCTTGCGAGGGATTCGGGCTGGCTTGCGTGCTGGAAGACCAAGCATCGGATCTGATCGCTCAAGGCAAGCTCGTGCAGGTTCTCGAAGACTGGTCTCCCACCTTCGCTGGCTACCATCTGTATTACCCTAGCCGGCGCCAGATCTCACCGGCTTTTGCCCTGTTGCTGGACGCGCTTCGCTACACCGCGCCGCGCAAGTCCGCATTGAGCCGAGCTCCTTAGCATCGCGAGAGCAGCGTCGACATCAAGCGACAGGGCTGGTCTTATCAGACGCGCGTGGCGAGCCAGTCGAGCACCAGCTTCGGATTCCTGCCGAAGTAGTTGTAGCCTTCGAAGCGCTTGTCGGTGCCCTCGATCCAGAACAGCGTCTTGTCCTTGGAGGAGATGGTGTCGTAGATTTCCTGCACATTGGAAGGCTTGGTCAGGAAGTCTGACCGCACCTGGGCGACCAGCGTCGGCAGTTTCACGGACTTCGCGTACTCCATCGGCCACACGTCGGCCAGGTGGTAGCCGGTGCGGCGGTGCAGAGCCGCATCGAAGAGTGCAACGCCGTTGGCAATCTTCTGGTTTTCGACAGCGGTTGCCACAAACACGGCCGGTGACACTGGCTGCAGCGCGATCATCGCCTTGATGTGCTCGAATTCCTTGGGGTGCTTGTGCATGCCGACGATGCTGGCGTTGGCGCCCAGGCAGCGGCTGTACAACGCGGTGCGCATGTTGCGGGTGTCCGAGCGCGACTTGGCGTAGCGCATCGAGCCGATCACGTCCCGGTACTCCAGCACGCCATGGCCATTGATGCCCCCGCTGCCCGTGCCGCTGCGCCCATGGTTGCGCATGTCGTAGGTAAGGATGTTGTAGCCTGCGTCGTGAAGGATCTTGTACTCCGGCAGGAAGTTCACTTCGAAGCCGCCGAAGTCCTGCCATGGCGCCAGATGACCTGGATAGCCGTAGCGGTTGCATGGCATCGGGTGATTGAAGATCAGCAGCTTGTCGGAGTTGGCGGGGATGAACCAGCCCTCGATCGGCACACCGTCGATGGCCGGGAAGAAGACTTCTTCGAACTCCAAGCCATACTCGTGAGGCCAGCGCAGGATGGGCGTGCGCGTGGAATGGGCCATCAAGTCGGCCATGCCGTTGATGAAGGCTTCCGACTTCGCATCCGCTGCGACGGGAGCGCCGGCTGAGGCGGCCTGGCCAGCGCCTGCCGCCTGCGCACCGGAGGCGGCCATGGCCACCAGGGGAAGTGCAGCCAGCGATGCGCTTGCCTTGAGGATCTGGCGGCGGCTGTGTGAACTTGCGCCGTCGCGAGGCGCGACGCTGTCGATGTCATTGCTCATGCGAAACTCCTGGAGTGAGTGGAAGCTTGGATACGGAGGAGGTCGTCGACCAGCCGCGTGGTGGCGGCCAGCGCCGTCCGAAGTGATTGCGCCAAGGGCTCTCCGCCCTCGGACTGGTGCTCGACTGCGATGCTGTGGATTTCTCGCAAGCCGATAAAGCCAAGCGCCGTCCCGATAGCTGGGTCCAGATGGTTCATGAGCGCAAAGGGGCCGCCCGCGTCCATGCCGTGGTCACCACGCGAAGAGAGCACGACGACCGGCACATCCCGATCGGCGAAGGCGCCTGTGAACGGGTGGTCCTTGACGTTGGGCCTGTAGTGCAAGGTGCGGCCCAAACGAACGATGTGGTCAATCCAGGCCTTCAGGCTCGACGGCATGCCGAAGTTGTACATGGACACACCCAGCACCAGCACGTCTGCCCAGAGCAGTTCGTCCGACAGTTCGTTGCTATGTGCCAGAACCTCCGCTGCCCAAGGCGCATCTCGTTCAGTACCGAATGCTGCCTCGATCCAGCGGTGGTCGATATGGGCCGGTGGCTGCCTGCCCACGTCGCGGTAGCGGACTTGGGCGTAGGGTTGTTGGGACAGCCAATGGCTGACGAACGTGTCGCTCAACCGGCGGCTGTACGAGCCGTGCGCATCGATACCACCCAGGCCGGGCCGGGCGCTGGCATCGATGTGAAGGATGTTCGTCATGCTGCGCTCCCTTTGATTACGTGGTGAATCGCCGCCAGCCGGCGGGATGTCATTGCTTGGGCGGCACGAACCCTTCGGTGATCACGACCGATCCCTTGGTGGACGCCACGCGGAATTTGCGGGCCGCGGTGTATTCGGGGGAGCCATAGAAGCGCTGGGCATCGGCCAGGCTGGGGAACTCAGCGATGGCCATGACGGACTCCGGTTTGCCCTCCACGGCGGTTGCGTTCAAGTTGAAGACGATGATCTTGCCGCCGTACTGGGCGGCGAGCGAGCCTGCCGCGTCCATGTAGCGCTGGAAGCCGGCCTGGTCGGTGATCGTGTAGTTGGCGATCATGTAGCCGGGCGCCTTCGTGCTCTGGGCGTAGACGCCCGAAGAGAGCGTCAACGCGATTGCGGCGAGTACGCCCATCATTTGCTTTTTCATACTGTCCATTCCTTGTGCATGATTTGAAGAGAAGCCCACAACTGCAGGCCGTGAACGCCAACCTTCAAAGACTCGCCAAACGTTGCTTGAGGCGGTCGGTGTCGCGTTGGATCTGAGGCGCGCGCATGACGTCGAAGGCGCCAAAGGTCGGCAGGATCGCGATGCCGCAGAATTTGTAGACCGAGGTCGTTGCCCAGAACAGGTCGTCCAATGACCGGCCCTCGTGCAGCTTCTGGCTGCGGTCGTCGAACACCTCTTTAGGGGCGTTCATGGTCAGGGAGAGCAGGAACTGCTTGCCCTGCAGTTTGCCGCCGGTGCCGTACTGCCGGGTCGGTTCATCGTTGGTCCGGCCGTCGCCGGAGATGAAGCTCTGCTGGACCATGCCGGCAGTGAAAACCTCGTCGATGTACTTCTTGTAGATCCATGGCGCACCGAACCAGAACACCGGCGACTGGGTGATGATGATGTCGGCCCAAAGATGCTTCTGGACTTCGTCATCGACGATGTATCCCTGCTCGATGGTGGTCAGCCGAACCTGATGGCCCTTCTTCTCCAGTTCATCCTTCATCAGCGCGACCAGGGTGCGGTTGAGTCGGCCCTCGCTGATGCCCGGATAGTTCTGGTGCGCGTTGATGATCAGCACCTTCTTCGCGACACCCGCATTGCGAGGACCTGCGCCAGCAGATGCCGCAGAGGCGATGCCCGGCACCATGGCGGCAGCCGTGACGACCAGCCCGGCCTTGATGAAATCCCTGCGCTCGCGCGCGGCGGGGGAGTCGTCGGTGTCGATGTCGTGGTTTGGGGGCATGCTCATGCGGAAACTCCTTGAAATCGGTTGGTCCGGAGGTGACTAGGCCTGGTCGGTTGGCATGATCCATAGCTCGCTGATCGAGGCGTGGCGCGGGCGAGTGACCATGTAGGCCACGCCATCGGCGATGTCCTCTGCCTGCAGGACTTCGGTCGCTTCGTAGAAAGCATCGATGCCTTCGCGCATCACGCCGGTGTTGTGCGAGCCCAGTTCCGTCGCGACACCACCGGGCTCGAGCACGCCGACGCGCACGTGCTTCTTGGTGATTTCCTGGCGCAGGGCTTCGGTGAATCCGTTCACGCCGAACTTCGTCATGTTGTAGGCGCCATAGTTCGCCCAGGCCACACGGCCGGCGATCGACGAAATGTTGACGATGTCAGCGACACGTCGCGGGTCGTCCTGCGCAGCGGCGAGCAGATGTGGCAGCGCGGCGTGCGTCATGTAGAGCAGGCCTTGCTGGTTGATGGCGATCATCCGGTTCCACGCGTCCGGATCTCCACCTACGATGGGGCCTAGCAACATGAGGCCCGCGTTGTTGACCAGGATGTCCAGCCGCCCGAAGCGCTCAACAGTGGCCTGGACCGCAGCTTCGGCCTGGGTGCGCTCGGTGATGTCGGCCGGTACGGCGAAGGCGGTGCCACCGGCCTCGTGGATCTGCGCTGCGAGCGCATCGAGTCGATCCTGGCGGCGGGCGACCAGCGCGACGGAGGCGCCGCGTGCCGCCAGCGCCCGGGCTGTGGCATGGCCGATGCCACTGCTGGTGCCGGTGACCAGCGCGACGGTGCCGCTGAGAGGGAATGTCATGGCAGTGTCCTGTTGGTATTGAGGGCTGGCAGAATCACGCGTCGTCGCGGGCCAGCGAGGAAGACAGGGCGCGATGCGCGTTGGCTTGATGCTGCAGCAGGTTTGCCTTGGCCTCGAATGCCTGCACGGCATCGGCGCCGGCGGCGAAACGAGCAGGTGGCACGTCGAGGCCCGCGAGTTGCACGATGGCATCGGCCAGCTTGGCGGGGTCCCCGCCTTGCTTGCCGTCCATGCCGCTCCAGGCTTCGACTGTCTGGCGCGTGCGCTCGGCATAGTCATCAATGACCGGCTTTGCGTAGGTGGTCGACTCGGCCGAGAGCAGCTCGGTGCGGAAGAAGCCAGGCTCCACCAGCATCGTGCGGACACCGAAGGGTTCGATCTCCGGCGCCAGCGACTCGACCCAGCCTTCGATGCCGAACTTGGCGGCGGCATAGGCGGTGCAGAACATGCCGCCTGCAATGCCTGCGGTCGACGAAATGGTGAGCAGCAGGCCCGAGCGCTGCTTGCGCATCACGGGCAGCACAGCACGAGCGACGTTCATGGGGCCGAACAGCAGCGTCTCGATTTGGCTGCGCACCTGTTCGGCACTCAGCTCCTCGAAGAAGCCGGCGTAGAAGTTGCCGGCGTTGTTGACCAGCACGTCGATCCGGCCAAACTTGGCAACGGCTGCCTCGACTGCGCCCTGCGCTTCATCGGGCCGGGTTACGTCGAGCTTGACCGCAAGCAGATCGGCGTTTGCGCCGAGCGCGGCCTCTACCTTTGCTGCATCGCGACCCGTCGCAACGACCGCATGCCCGGCGGCCAATGCCGCCTTGGAGATGTCCACGCCCAGGCCACGCCCCGCGCCGGTGATAAGCCAAACTTGTTTGTCAGACATGATGGTGATCCTTCTTCAATGTCTGCAAATTGTGCGCGCCAGGCCAGAAAACAGGCTGCACGGATTGCCGCATTTCTTGCCTGAAATGACGGATCTTCGTTGTGGTCGCTACAGCCGATCGCTGAACAGGGCTCAGACGGAGCGGCCAATGGGTGCGGGCCGGCCGCGACCCCGGCGACAACGATGGCGGCGGCGGTCTGTTCCCTATCGCGTGCGGGCGGGTGCCTGCTCGCCCAGCTGGACCCTGGCTTCCTGCAGCAGTTCTTCGCGGCTTTGTTGCCAGAAAATGCGGCCACGGCGCAGGAACACATGCTGGACAAGGTGACCGCCGCGGGCCTGGACCGCTCTAGCGAACGAGTCGGTCTCCGATTGCTCGAATCGGCTGTTGCCCGTGGTCACCAGCACCACCTCCTTGCCCGTCAGATCGGTCAGCGCCACGTAGGCCCACAGCGGTGTAGCGGGGCGGAACATCCAGGTCGGAGAGACCAGGTAGAGGCGACGAACCGGGCGGAGATCAAGTGGCTCGACCGTGATGTCGGGAAGCTTTCCCTCCGTTGCATCAGAGACCGCCTGGCGCTGCCCGGTCATGTCGCGCGGATAGTCCGCATCGATCCGGGCGATGGGCGCATTGAACAGGCGCGCGGCCTCGCGTGCGACGGCTTCGGAGTGGCCTGAGCGCGAGTAATAAACGACGGCGACCGCCTGGTTGGGCTCGGCCGTGGGTGCGAAAGTCAGGCTGGCCACATAGGTCCGGTCCTTCACGACCATGAGCGTGAAAGCCGCGATTCCGATGGCCACAGCGGTTGCAGCGCAAAACGCCGCGGCCTTCTTCCAGGTCACCATGCCCATCTCGCAATCAATACGTTCAGCCCGTGTTGAGGCAGGGGAACTATCCCGCGGTAGGCATGACGCTCGTGTTCAGGCACAACGGATGACCACTTTCCCGAAGTGCGCGCCGCTGTCGAGATGCGCGAAGGCTGCCTTGGCGTCAGCGAAGTCGAACACGCGGTCGATCACGGGTTTGATGCCAGCGACGTCGATCGCCTGCGCAACGTCAGTGAGCGACTCCCGGCTGCCCACGGTGATGTGCCGGAAGGTCGCGCCGCTCATGAACAGGTCGAGGTAGTTGATGTGACCACCCTCCGGGCTCACGAAGCCGATGAGTGCGACCTCACCGCCCGGTCGCACCGCGCGTAGGCTCTGCGCCAGCGTGCCAGGGCCACCAACCTCCACGATCCGTTGCACACCTTGATCTTGGGTCAACGCACGCACGCGGTCACCCCACTGCGGCTCGTCTCGGTAGTTCACCACCGCGTCAGCGCCGAGTTCCCGCAGCCGTTGCGCTTTCTCTGCGCTGGAGGTCGTGGCAATCACGGTGGCGCCGACGGCCTTGGCCAATTGCAGGGCGAAGATGGAGACGCCCCCGCTGCCCTGGACCAGTACGCTGCCGCCGGCACGAACAGGCGCACCCTCGTTCAGGGCCGTCCAGGCCGTCACGGCTGCGCATGGCAGCGTGGCGGCCTCTTCATAGGACAACGAGTCCGGCACCCGCACGAGCGCCTCCTGGCTAACGACTTTCTGTTCGACCAGCCAGCCATCGATGGCTGCGCCATAGCCGTATTGGAAGAGATTGACAGGCCTGCGCCCGGCGTACCAACGCGGATGGAACGTGCTCATGACGCGATCGCCGACCTTGAAGCTGTCGACGCCTTCGCCGGTGGCGATCACTTCGCCGGCGCCGTCACTGGCAGGGATCAGTCCCTTGGAGTGCGGCACGGGATACTGGTTGCGCACCATCGCGATGTCGCGGAAGTTCAGAGAGACGGCATGAACGCGCACCAAGACCTCGCCACGTTGCGGCTCGGGCACTGACTCGTCGTGCAGGTGCAGGTCGTTGATGCTGGTGAAGTTGTCTAGTCGGTAAGCTCTCATGACTTAGGTGACCTTTAGTGAATCGTAGAAAGAGGCGAGGAACTGGCAGCGCGCCCGAGTTGGTTTCCAGCTGTATCGCGGAGCTACCACCCAAGCTTGGCGGTCTTTCGCGCTCAGGCCTCCGCAGGTCATGCTCGGTAGCAGTCTGGTAGGCATCCCGCCAAAAATGGGTCAATCCACAAGCATGCGACCGTATACCTATCGCGGGTTGTCTGATCTGGGCGATTTCTTGCTTGATCCGACGATAAGCAGAGAGATCAGGCATGAGCCTTTGCGAATGAGCCGCTCCTGGCGTTCAAAGTAATGGTCGCGTGCAAGGCGTCGCACTAGTTGACATGAATGCCGAGGTGGATCTCGGCATTGATCAAGTCACCCCGGCCTTCTCCCATCGTCTGCTGGTGAGGTAGCGCGTGATAGCGCTCTACCCATGATGAGCCGACCTATTTAGTCGTTCTGATCCAACGCGAGATACGGATTGTCCGGCGGCACTTCGGCGAATGCCAAAGAAGCATCTTGAAGAAGATAGCCGTGCAACCGCCGTGACTTCCGCGGGCCCGTGACATTGCAGGTCCAAATGTTCAAGCCGCTGGGTTGTTTACGATGCAATTGAAGTCGCTCAAAGCGCTTCTGGACCCACTGCCAATCCGGCTGATCGTCCTGTTTTGCTAAGGAAGCTATCTGTGGGTGCTCTTGTGCGTATCGTTGAAAAACGCCCGGACTGACCAAGTAGGCGGTATTGCTGACGGTATGCACGAGTGCCTTAGCTTCGTTGATGATCAGGCGGCGCGCCGCAATCCCTTGTTGTAGCCATGAAATGAAATGCTCTCCGGAAGGGTGTGCTACCGAGGAAGTTTTCGTAGCCGCGGGCATAGACGACGAGTGTGACGGCGCGTGCACGGTTGGCACGGGGGGCTTGGCCAATCCAGGCGCTGAGTTTGAGGCGTCCTCCGGATCCTGCGGGATGTTAGGCGAATCGTCCATGCCCACCATCGCCAGCACGTCCTCCATGATGTCGGGTATCTCCCGTACAGCAGGCGATGGAGCCGCGACAGCTGCATCACCGCCCGCCCAGGCCAAGGGTTCATGGCCTTCTTCGGTTTGCTTGTTTGTGGTGATCGCCGGGGCCTCCGAAACATCGGAGCTCTTGTCAGCGGGGGATGTGTCGATCGCCACCTCACCGGCAAACGGTGTCGGCCGTTCCGCAGACTCCCAGATCAGCGCAGGGGACAATCGCAGCAGAGTGAACGAGTGGGACCAGCCAGTGAGACTGGTCACGGTCGCGCGCCAGATTGCCTTGCCGTCCGATGTGGGCTGCAGCATGCCATGGTCCTGAAGCACGTTGAACACTGCGGTGTTATTCGCAGGTATACCTTCAATACCTTGCGACAGTAGATGCGCGCGGAGTTTGTCGGAAACGGTTTTGCTTACCAGCCATAGAGTATCGTCGGTGAGCCATCCATCGGAGGCTTCAGCTTGGTTCAGCTTCAGATCCCCCTTGAGCAGATATCGCAGTCCGTCAAGCAGTTTGCGTTGCAACGCATGTTTGGGCGCGGCCATGGCGCGCGTCGGATCACCGCCCAGGTCCTGGGCCACGGAGGCGCGGTCGGCCTGCACCACAAGCTCGCCCAGTACTCCTGCGTGCTCGTACTGTCCAGCAAGGACATATAGCAGTGGTGCCCACAGGGACGGATATCCGCTGAGCCAATCCAGGAGATCGCGGTCCAGCAGTTGGCGGTAGAGCAAGCCTGTTGCAGCGCTGTGGAGCCGATATTCGCGGTCCTCGCGATAGCGGAAGCGGTAAGGCTGGCGCAGTGGGCCGTGCCACGGGTGCCAAGTGCTGCCATCGGCCAGCTCGACGTGCAGATCCACGGCCACCTTGCCGATGTCGTGCAGCAGGGCCGCGCAGGCGACGGCTGTGGTCCAAGCTTCGGACTGCGCGGCTTGGTCTTCGGGGCTCGCTCCGATGGGGAGTAAATGGGACTGCCGCAGCTTCAGACTGTAGGCAACGATTTCCAGGCCGTGGTCGAGCATGCCGCCGGGGTAGGCGTGGTGGTGCGCCTCGGAGGCTGGGAACGCCTGGACCAGCTCGGCGTAGCGCTCCAGCGGCAGGCGGTACAGAGTGGCGAACTGCCTGCGCGAGAGCGAGGTGCGTTGCCAAATATGCTCCAGCAGCTTCTGCCGGCGGGGGGTAGCCAGCAGCGATGCGGCCGACTCTGGCCGCATCAACCCTTTCGGGAGGTCGGTGACGGGTGCTGGCGACGGCGCGGCAGCGACTGGGAGCCGTTTTCGCTGGAACAAGGAGAGCATGTCGGTGTCCTGATGGCGGGTGGGGCGGGAGGCCTTTTGGCTTTTTCGAGGTAGAGCCTTTCCCCTTGCACCCCATTCCCTTGCCTTTTCGGCCCTTGCCCTTTCGGCCCTTGGCCTTTTACCGTTTGGATATACCGTAGCGCAGCAATCGTTTCGATCATCAATCCGGCATGCGGGTTGCCGTCAAGTTCGATCCCGTGCGACGGCCGATGTAGGAGGCCGCGTACTGCTTTGGCATTGCGCTCCAGGTTGGATGCTCAAATAACGCAATGGCTTTCGCGTAGGCTTGGCAACCGATGTGCCGCCGACATCCGCTAGCACGGTCCGAGGGTCGCCTGTACTTCGTTGCGGAAGCCTACGCACGAAGATTGGCGAATGCGGAGTCGAGCGCGTCTGCCTGCGCGGAAAAATCATGCGGCCTGCGCTTCTCAAATGTCACCAGGTTGGACAGCTTCCACCTAAGTGCGGGAAGTTGCTCTGCATGCTGGCACTGCAGGAGAGACCAATCTGGCTGGGCACGCGCCAGTCCTCGGAGAAAGTCTTTGTGCTTGGTGCTCAGGCGCTTCGGTAGCTCATGCCTCAACTGCTCGCGCGTGCTGATTAGCAGTTCCAGCGGACAGTCGAGTTCCGTCATGCCGACAAAGGCGCGTTCAAATTCACCCGCGATGTCTTTGTCGTTGCCGAACAGCACTTCGTGGATCGGGCGGTTGTGGCCTGCTAGGTAGACAACGAAGCACTCGAGCATCTCATCGGTGATTCCACCTCTGTCGAACAAGCGCCAGACGTCGAATAGATCCCGCGGGTGCTGACGGTCCAGGGCCGCGACCAGCTTGCCGGCATAGAGCTCGGCCACGTCCAGCGTAGGTGCGCAGAGCTCCACCCCGAATAGGTCACTGGTTTTGCGGCTCAAGGGGCGTTGAACAACAGGGAGGACGGTGCCCCGGAACACGACATTGACCTCCACCTTCACCTGACTGGTCTCGTCCTCCGCAATCAGCTTGGTGTCCCCCAGTTCCTTGCTGCGGATCAGGCGGGCTTGGATGCCCAGCGGTTCGACCCGTCGGGCTATTGCGGCCAGTTCTTCGTTGATCGCCTTCAATGCCTCGTCCCGGGGAAGCTGCCAGGGAAGATAGACCACATCGATGTCGACCGACAGGCGTGGCATGTCTTGTACAAACAGGTTGATGGCCGTGCCGCCCTTCATCGCGAAGATGTCGTTGGCGAACACGTCGGGGGTGATGTTCAGTAGGAGGCGAACAGTGTCCGCGTATTGCTTATCCATGGGGTTTGAGGCTCAGCAAGGTGCCATCATTCATGCGGCTCATCCAGCGCTTGGTGCTGCCGGCGCGCACTGGGTACTGCTGTACTAGCGCATCGACATCAACGACGCCGGTCTCACGAGCCCAGGTCAGAAACAGGCGTACGGTTTTTACGCTGGTGCAGCAGGTCAGGAGCTGGCCCAGAAGATCCTTGCGCGGTGAACGCAGGCCGTCGAAGAGATTGCGAACCTCTTCAAGGCTCTGTCGGGTGCCCGCTTCGTACAGCATCTCCAGTACGGCGCGTTCGGGCACCGCCACCTGCAGGCCCTTCGGCTGGCCCGGAGGCGTGTGGAGAGTCTTGTCGGCTAGGCCTGTGTCAGGCCAGTCGAACAGCCGCGCGTTGACGTACCTGGCAGTAAAGCGTGCACTGAACCAGGCCGGCAAGCTGAAACGCGCTTCTCCCCACAGCACCAAGGGCTCGCGTGTGCTCAGATTGTGCCGCACACCTTGCATGGCCAGGGCACTTTTGCCGCCCACGTGCAGGCCGGCGACCCGCTGCTGGAGGAACCGTAGCGCGCCAGTGACATCGAAGTTGTCATTGGGAAAGGAATAGGTTCCATGACCAAGGCGCACCAGCCAGCCGCTGTCCACGTAGCGAGCGGCAAGCTGGGGCGAGACCCCGAAGGTTTCGAGCACCTGCAGGTCGAACGGCGCACCCCGGGGGAGATCCGCTTGCAGATGCTTGATTACCTGATGTCTGGAAAATCCACTCATCAGATAAATATACGTAAAAATCCAATCAAGCGCCACCCTTTAACAGAAAGGTGCAGCAAAAGTAGCCTCTTGATTGAAATTGGCGTATAAATCTAATCGTGGGTGGCCTCTACTGCCCGCACAGCCTTGGCGCCTGAACTGCGTGGCGCCCGTACCGCATTGATGCTCTGCGCCGAACGGCGAGCAGGGCAAACTGGAGCAAACGTATCGCACACGACAGGTGATCGCCATGAACGCAAGGATCCATCGCAGCATCCCAGAACGCATCGGCCACGGGCTCGGACGAGCCTGGCGTGCGGGCGTGCGCACCGAACGGCGCGTATCGGCTTGGCTCGTGCGGCAGGGCATCCCCAAGGGTTTTGCTGTGGCGTTGCTGTGGGCGGTGAAGCTGGCTTGCCTGGGCGTCATGCTGTATGTCGCGTTTTGGGTCGCGTTGCTGCTGGTCCTTCTCTTGGGAGCTGCTCGCGTTGCAGGCGATAGCGCGTCTGGGAAAGAAGACGAGTGGGCCTTTCCGACGACGGATGAGCTGAGCAGAACGCCAGGCTACGATCCGGTCTTCCACAACGACGCCACGCATGTTGACTATGTAGAGGATGACCACCGAGCGTGATCTGGCGCCGAGTTCAGCTCATTTTTTCAAGGCCCCAGATACCGCTCCTGCACCCTTACCACCAGCATTTGCCCCATCTTTGGTGCCCTGAGACAGGCTGTTGGCAATGACGCCCGCCCGAATGCCAACCCAACCCAATGCTGCGACCCAGAACCCCGGTAGCACAAGGAACATCGACGCCATGACGAAGTTCAACAGCATGTCGCCAAAGGCATTGTTCAGCCCCATCACCGGATCGAAGTTCGAGTGCGGCCGGTTCCAGCCCCACCCCCAGCCGTAGAGTGCGTCGAGGATCGTGCTGTCGATCCAGCGGGCGAGCTGGAACCAGAAGTCCACGAAGAAGAGCGAGAACTGCACCACGCTGACCGTCACCACCGTCTTCAGGTCGTAGGTCCCGACCACCAGCACCAGCGGAATGCAGATGACCAGGGCCATCTTTAGCAGTGACAGCACCATAGGGAGCGCCTGGCGCACCACGTCCATGGCCGGGAAGAAGCCCAGCGAGCCCACCGCCAGGCCCACGTCGCCAGCGGCGCGGGTAACGATGTTCGGGAGGGTCTTGTCGATCTGACCGCCGTAGTCGGAGTAGACGGCGCCCTGGTTGAGCTTCTGCTGGCGCGGCGAGGCAATCGCACGGATCACCGAGTCGTCAACCTGGGCGCGGCTCAAGAAGCCGGCCCAGCCAGCCAGCCGATTCATCAGGGTGGGGTCGACTTCGGCAAGCAGCCGCGCACGCAGGCCATTGCCGCCATCGCTCCACCACTGGCTGCAGGTCGGGTAGCCGGCGCCGCTGGGCACCTGCGTCAGGCCTGCATCGCGGTTACTGTCGTAGGCCCAGCCATCGCGAGGTGCTTTGGCGCGGTAGGTGTCGTAGTAGCCACCGGTGTTGACGAAGTAGTTGGAGCCGATCCAGGTGACATCGTGCATCTGGGATTCGTCCAGGCTCGGGCGATTCATGAAGAGCTTGGCCCGTGCCGGCCCATAGCAATCATGGGTGAAGTCCGCGACCTCCTGGGCCAGCACCGGATCGTCGATGCGGGTGGCGTCGATCTCCATCCGCATCTGCCGCAGATCCGTGCCGCATGGAATGGCGGCCACCGACGCGCCGGTGACCGCGCGCGAGAGCGCATGGATGAAGGCCCACCAGACGGGCACTTTGGCACTCTGGTTGTTGAGGGTCGTGAAGGACTGGCTCCAGCCCGTGTCCGAGGGCTGGGGTACGCTCACCTGGCACTGCTGGGAGCGCGAATCGTCCATTCGGATCATGTTGAGATCCACGTCGATGAACGGAATGCCGGCGAACATCACCACGACGATTGCCACCCAGACGCGGTTCTCGATGCGCATCGACGACAACACACCCTTGTTGCCTTCGTCAGCGCCCTCGGCGCGGGCCTTCAACCATTCCTGGATGATGATGGCCACGAAGGGAATGGCGAACACGCCGCTGGAGACCAGGACGGACCAGATACCGTTGTGCACGATCCAGCCCACCAGGGTCAGGTAGTACTCGAGGTAGTCGGTGGTGAAGAGTGTCATGTTCTGGATCCCTCGCTACGCCTGCAGCAGCAGGCTGGCTTCCAGGGCAGCGATGGCGATCGCGCCTGCGATCTCCGCGCGCACCAGGCGGCGACGCGCGTCGGGCCCAGACTCGCGTGCAAGCAGGCGCCGACGCATCCACAGCCAGCCATAGACAGTGGCCGCATAGAGGCAAATCCGCCACGCCAGGAAGTAGCCGGCGGACGCCGACATCCAGCGTTCCCAGCCGGCCACGCTCCCGACCAGGTAAATGCCGGCCACATTGGCGGCCACCGCCAGGCTCAGCAACACCACGGCCCATGCCAGCGCCCTCGCGTTGCGCCGGCTGAACAGCCACCTCAGACGCAGCCACTGCGTACTCATGGCGTGCCACTCGGTGCGGGCCGTTGCAGACGGTTGAGACGGTCGGGCGTGGGGTCACCCTCGAAGACACCGCGTGAACCCGAGGCCCGGGTGCCATGGCGCTGGATGATGGCCATCGGCGAGTTGTTTGCCAGCTCGCGGCGCAGTTCGAGTTCGGTCTTGAGATTCAGGATCTCCCGATCGAGGGTGTCGCTCTCGTGGTTCACCGCTTCGGTGGCCAACTGGTTCGCCGCGACGTTCGGCTCCTTCTTGCCCGTGAGCAGGGTGCGCTGCAGCAGCAGCGCCTTCTCCAGCACAGAGGCCAGAGCTACCTCGGATGCGAGGCGGCGCGCGAGGATGTCTTGGTCCGGTTCGTCACGCAGCGCCTCGACAACGCCACGGGTGATCGGCAGCGAGGTGCTGCCGGCCGCCCGCAGGTTTTCCACGCTGGTGTTCCGGGTGCGGCTGATCAGCTCCTGCAGCACCTCCAGCTTTGTCTCGTATTCCTCCTGGATCAGCGGCGTCAACCCGATGCCCGGGACGGTCTGGGTCTTGGTGCAGCTCTCGCAGGTGCGCTGCTCTTTCTCACCCAGGACACGCGTCGCCCAGTCCGCCGCAGCTTGAGGTGTCGACCAGGTCGCGCAGGCGAGGCTGTTGCAGTTGGCGGTGGCGATCGACGACGTGTCGGTCACGCTGCGGCCGTTGACGAGGTTGTAGCCCGCGCGGGTCACGTCGCCGACCACCTTGATGGAGGCTTGGCCGGAGCCGCCAGCGTTGTTGCCTCCCACCCACGGCACACCGTCGTTGCCGCGGCGGCTCTCCGCCTGCTCGATGGCCGAGACCGCATCGGTGCTGGCAACCGCCTGGCGCAGCGCCATGCCTTCTGCGATCTGGTTCCAGCCGAGCTGGCCGCCGGCTGCGTCCGCCATCCGTTCTGCCATGGCACGGCAGGTCAGCTTGGAACGGTCGAAGTCCAGCCGTGCCTGCAGAACACCGTTGGTCAGAAGGTTGTACAGGCCCGGGTCGGCACGCTGGATGATCAGCGCGGGCAGCGACGCGACTGCGCTGGTCGCGCTCTGGATCACGTTGCTCATGATGTTCTGGAAGCCGTTCGTGAGCCCGTTGAGCTGGTTCTGGATCGTCGTGCTGATGCTCATGTCGCCGCAGATCAGATTGCTGTTCCAACCCACGCCCACACCGATCGAGCGCATACCGGCGGCACCGCTCATCGAGACGGCATTGCCGCCGCCGATCGAGTACATGACCTCATCACCGATCACGCTGCCGCTGTTCTGAAATCCGGCTTGCGCCCAGGTCAGCCCGGTTGCCAACACCAGGGCGCAGGCGAGCAGCGAAGGTTGCCAGCGCACAGGAAAACGGCGAGGCGGACGGACGTTGTCGTGGCGGTTCATGGTGGTGACCTCAGTTGAAATCGACGCTGCCAAGGAAGACCTGGCCCCGACGCTGGCAGCAGCTATAGGGGCGCCACAGCGCCCAGGCGTAGTCGCCTTGCTGGGCTTGGGTCAGCGGACCGTTGTTCGGAAACACCGCGCAGGACGACGACAGCCGGGGGGTGAGCTCCTGCCACTTGCCGGTCGACGCGTCACTTTCCACCAACGCGCCGGCCGGCCAGTAGCCGTCGCGGCTGTTGGCGAGGAGGGGCTGATAGACATGCAACTGGCCACGGCGGGTGACGACATCACCTGCGCGTTGTGCGACCACGGCACCGGACTTGTGGTCGTCGGTCTGGTGCAGGAAGCCACCGCGGGGATAGACCGCGCCCCACAGGTTCAGGCTGGTGCGTGCGCCGATCTCGCGCATGCCGGGGATCAGCGCTTCGGGATACACGGCTTCCGGCACGTTGTAGCGCCATGCGATCGTGTCCAGCGTGCTGAGCAGGTAGGGCATGAATGCCGTTCCCGCGCCCTCACACGCATAGCCCGACGAGCTCGCGAACTGGCTGAACAACTGGCCGCCGGGATGGCCGATGACATCGGCGTTTTTGAACTTGGCCAGGTTGTTCTCGTTGTCGTGGTTGGTCGTGCCATCCCCGCCGGCCTGCGCCGTCGGGTTGGACGTGCTCATCGCGCGCACTTCCGTCCAGGGGTTCTCGCCAGTCTTGGAATAGCTGGACACCACGGCGTCCGGGATGTAGTGCCGCACCTTGATCGAGGTGCGCACCGTGCACCCGGTCCAGGTACAGTAGAGCCAGTAGCAGATGCCGACCACCCGGTACTCCAGGCAGTCGGGCGAGAGCGTGGAGGAGACGATGGTTGCGGTGTTGAGCGCGAAGGTCGAGGTGGCGCCACACAGCAGCGCAGCCGCGGCGCCGATCCGCAGTCGGCGTGGGACACGGGTCATCATGGCTTGTCCTTGCGGTGTTGTGCGACGCGCGCCAAGGCTTTGTCGAGATCGGACTCGCCGTAGACCACGTAGCGTTGGTCCACGACGACGGCCGGGAGTGTGGTGATTCCGAGGCTCCAGGCGTCGGCCACGCCTTGGTAAGCATCGCGCATCCGCTTCTGCAGGGGCTGGCCGCCTTGCTGCAGGCGCTGCTGGACTAGCGCGGCGGCGCGCTGCGGATCGCTCGGCAACTGCGCGGCCAACTCAGCCTCGAAGCACTGCGGCATGTCCAGCTTGATGAGGCGGCTGACGGTGGCCTTGCCCGTCACCGGATTGCCCGAGTTGGTGACGACCCAGACCTCCTGGGCATTGGCCGCCACCGAGCCCAACGTCGCCATCCCGATCAAGGCTTGTCCGAGCAGAAGGCAGAGATTTCGCATGGCATGCGGCCCTGGAAGTGGAAGACCCCAGTAGTGCAACGCAAGGGGCCGCCAAGAGCCACGAAGAATGCGTACCGACCCGCACCCGCATTTTCCGGGCGGATGCGATCAGAGCGGCCATTCCCCAGCTAGGGCTGCGGTAAGGTGATGAAAGACAAACTTTGGAGAGACAGAACCTATGCCCTACGTGATTCAGCCGTGGGAGGCCATCGCCCCGAACTACCGAGGCACCGCCATACTGGGCAATGGCGCCAGCATTGCGGTCAGCCCCAGCTTTTCCTATGGCTCGCTGCTGGAGCATGCGCGAGCCAACGAGCTAATTGCCCCGGACGTCGAGCGACTGTTCGCGTTCTTCGGAACGACGGACTTCGAGCTGATCCTGCGCATCGTGTGGCAGGCATCGAACGTCAATCAATCACTGCAGATCCCGGACCAACGAACGCATGAGGCATACCTGAGGGTTCGAGACTGTCTCATCCAGAGTGTCCAGGACATCCATCCCGAGTTCGACCAGGTCAGTGGGCACTTGCCGGCGATCTACCGATTCCTCAAACACTTCGATACGGTTGCCTCGCTGAACTACGACCTCATCGTCTATTGGGCCTTGATGCATGGTTACGACCATGACGAGGAGCACGCCATCAAGGACTGCTTCGGCGCGGGCGGGTTGTTTCAGGACGATTGGCGAAGACTGAGAACGCCGATTCGGCGTCAGCGATCGACCACATTGGTTTTCTATCCGCATGGCAGCCTGGTGCTGTGCCGCAATCGCGTCGAGCAGGAGCGCAAGATCCACAACGCCGATGCCGGGCTGCTGGAGGCCATCCTGACGCGTTGGCGCAGCGAAGAGGTAGTGCCTCTGTTCGTGAGCGAGGGAACCTGGCAGCAAAAAGTGAGTTCAATCCAGAACAGCTACTACCTCTCCACGGTTTACAGGGAAGTGCTGGGCTCGGAGCGCGAGACGCTCGTCATCTACGGATGGGGGTTGGGAGAGCAGGACCTCCATCTGCTGCAGCGCATGCGAGGTACGGGCATTCGCCGCGTCGCAGTTTCGGTGCACGGCGCTGACCAGATCTATTGCAACCGGGTTCTGCCGATCGTTCAAGGAGCTCTGGGCGTGGTACCAGTAGAGTTTTTCGACAGTCAGAGCGCAGGCTGCTGGAATCACCAAGGGGCTTAGGATGAGGCGATGCGTAGCAGCTAGGGGCAGGCAAGTTTCCGCATCAAGGCATGGCGTTGCTGCGCTAGATGCCAGTTGATGCGGTCCGCCCAGCCCGAGCCGGCCAGATCGGGAAATGGGCGCTTTCCTTGGAATACCTTCCGTCGATGATCGCACCCTGGAGAGAGTGCCAACTCAGGCTATGGGAACGCACGCTACTTGGCATCTGCATTGAGCGCCTCTGCGGGCATCGGAGTTGCCTGAGCTTCATTAGATTGCTCGGAGGCGAGGTAGTCCAGGGCCGACAGCAAGGCATCACCCACAACAGGTCCAGTCAATACCATGGAGCGATCAGTAGCCTGATCGATCAGGCGAATCGAGGGGGTGGCATTGAGGCCATCTTTGCGCGCCTGATCCGCCTGCTGGCGAACCGCCAGCCCGGGACGTTCGCTGTCCAAACAGGCTTGCACCGCCGCGTCGTCTGGATACGCCGTGCCGGGCGGCAGCCCCTGGCCGCCGCCGCGCGTGTGTTGATACATCCAGGCGATAGCCTCCCAGAAGCGAGCATGCCCGAACGTCTCGCCCACGCACTCCACCCAGCGTGCCTCTTCGCTGGCAGCAGGCTCATGCATCGCGAGCGGAAGGTGATGCCACTGCAGATTGACGTCACGGTGCCCATCGACCCACGTTCGCAGCACCGGGGTGTAGGACTGGCAGAACGGGCATTCCAGATCGGCGTAGACAACGATCGTGAAGCGCGCTGAAGCTAGGCCGTAGCGCCAGGGTGGGCCGGCCGCATGCTCAATACCAGGCTGCTCGACAGCGACAGGATCTGCAGGTTGATGCGATGCGAAGAAACCCCACACCAATGCAGCAAGCGCTGCGCCGCCCGCAGCAAGCCACCAAGCGCGCCGGGACTTCTTGAGAACGGGCTTCGGTGTGGTGGTCATGATGGTTCCCCGGCGAACACGTCGTCGTATGGCAGCGGGTCGATGCCGCGGGCACGATCAATCTTTTCGGCGACCTTGAAAGCCGCTTCAAGTTCGCCTATACCGTGCTGCTGCATGAGCTGGAAGCGCTCAGCTTTCTCTTCAGGCTCCGTCTGTGCCAATGCCAGATAGAGGCTGGGCGGGACCGCGCGGAACAGTACTTCCATCGACTTGGAGAGGATCACGCCCTCGCTGAACTTGCCGGCCTCCTTGCGCGCCGAGAGCATCAGCGCCTTCTGCGCAGGGTTCAACTCACGAAAGCGCGCGATCTTCTCGACCTCATCCGGCGGCATCGACAGGCAGATCCACCACTCGATCATGTTGAGCATTGGCTCGGCGGACTTGGGCAGGTCGTCCACGTTCTGTGTGGCGAGCCAGAACCAGGCGCCCAGCTTGCGCCACATCTTGGTGATCTTGACCACGTAGGGCGACAGCAGCGGGTTCTTGGTGATGATGTGACCCTCATCGGTCACATTGACGATGGGCCGGCCCAGGAACTGGTCACGCTCTGCAATGTTGTTGACTGTGCTGATCAACGAGATGTAGGCGATGGACAGCTGGGCGTTGTAGCCCTCGCGGGCATAGGTGGCCAGGTCCACGATCGTGACGTCGGCCTCCGGCCAGGGCGTACCCGGCCGGTCGAACATCTCGCCGTCGGTGCCCTGGCAGAACATGTCCATGGCGTCGGCCATTTCGAGCAGCCGGGAGCGCCGCGTCTCGGGTAGGGTCGTGTCGCGGCCGCGCTCGCGCAAGGCATCGCGCACGTCGCGGGTCAGCACGGTGCGGTTGTTGGCGACACAGCGCTGCGCGGCCTCGAGAATGCACTGGCGGATCAGCGAGCGGTCTGCGCGTGTCATGCGCGCTTCTTCCTTGTCCTCGCCGCCGGTGATCATCAGGCGGGCGGTGATCTCCAACTCGCCGAGCACGTCGCGCTGCTCGTCGGCCTCATTGGCTTCGACCGCTGGCGGTTGCTCCTCGTCCAGCGCGTCAGCGTCGAGGGTCTGCACGTCGCTGGGCGTCTCGATCAGGCGTCGGGCGTCCGCGAAAGGCGCAAGGCTTACCCCGGCGCCCGGCGCGAGCTTGACCCGGTTGACCGTGAGCCCGAGGCGCTTGGCGAAGTCGCCAAACAGGCCGAAGGAGTTGCCTGCCTCGACGATGAACATGCGCGGGCGGTAGATCGCGGCGACCTGATTCAGGATGTTGTTCAGGGTCGCGGACTTGCCCGATCCGGTCGGGCCGAACAGGAACAGATGCGCATTCATCTGCCGGTCCAGGCGGTTGAAGGGGTCGAAGGTGATCACGCCGCCGCCACGGTTGAAGAACGTAATGCCCGGGTGCCCCGTGCCCTGGCTGCGGCCCCAAACCGGCGACAGGTTGGCCGCGTGCTGGGCGAACATCAGTTGGGTGTACCACTGCCTGCGGTCCGCGCCGGGGTTGTAGAGGCAGGGCAACCAGCGCAGGTAGCTGTTGAGCGGCGCAACTTCGTCTTCTTCGCGCACCGGCTGCAGGCCGGCATTGAGCATGACAGTGGCGAGCTGCAGGCCGCGCCTGTCGAGCTCGGCTTCATCACGCCCGCGCAGGTAGAACGACAGCGTGCCGCGGTAGAGCTTGTGGGAACTGCCGATCAGCGAGCGGGCCTCGTGCACATCCTTGAGCGTCTGTTCCGATGCGAGGGTCTCGCCCACGGCCTTCTTGGCGAGATGGTTGAGGTGGGCTTCGAGCACGTCCTGCGGCGTGGCGACCAGGGTCAGGCACAGCGTGGTGTCTTCCGGCATCTGGTCGAACAGGGTGTTGATCGCATCGCCCTTGCGCGTCTCCCCGGTGAGGTGGCCGGTGACCGGCGGCGTGCGCAGCCGGTCGGTCACCATGACCCGATGTGGCATGCCGTCGAAATACCACAACCCCTGTTCGACGTCCGAGCGCGGCTGGCCGAAGAACAGGCGCTGGCTGAAATCTGTGCCGCTGGCCAGCTCGATTTCGTCGATCTCGACGGTCTCGGGGTACGCTGCCAGCTGGTAGAAGCGCTCGCGGTCCCGCGCTTCAGAGCCCAGCGTTGTGGGATGGGGGTTGAACCAGCGCAGCAGCCAGCCATGGATTGCAGGTGCACCCAACCGGCGCGCCTGGATGCCGGCGTTGCTCAGTCCACCGGCCAGGCGATCGCACACGGTGTTGAGGGCCTGTTCCGGCGTCTGGCCGCGCCGACTGCTTTGGCCCATCGCGCGGCGGTACACCACCATGCGTACGCGCCGGCTCTGGCCGCGCCAACGCAGGCGCGTTACCACGGTGTCCTCGAACAGGCCACCTGGCTTGGCGACGGCGCGCAGATGGTGAGCGAAGAACTTCAGGTAGAAATCGCTGAAGCGGGAGCCCTGCGCACGCGGCTGGATGTAGCGGCGCAGCGCATCCAGGTAGTGGTCGAAGCTTGCTTCATCCTGGGCATAGAGCTGGACGACCCAGGGGTTCTCGTCGAGCTCGTCGAAGCTGTCCTGCAGCGCGTTCTCCAGCGCGTCGCGCGCCTGAGCGAGCCAGACTGCCTCACGGCCCTCGGTGCCCAAGGGCGTCAGCTCGAAGAACGCAGCCACCGATTGGCCGTCTTCGAGCAGCATGCACTGGGATTCGGGCAGGAATTCCACCCACGGCAGCAGTGAGACGAACGACGGTGCTACGTCGTAGAGGGCCTGCTCATCGGCCGTCGTCGCGGCGCGCAGCCTCTGAACGGCTTCTCCGGGCATCCGCACACCGGCATCACGCAGCGCCTGCACATGACGCTGCCAGCCATCGGGCTGTGCTTGCTCGGTGGGTGAGGCGCCGGGCAGTTTGCGGCGGCGCCACGGTAGCGTCCAGGCCATCAATAGTCCTCCACACGCTCGCCAGGCATGGCGTACTGGATGCGCTGGTACAGGGGAAACACCGTCGTGTAGCCCGGCACAGGCACCGGATCCGTGCCCGCCAGATGCGGGAACACGTACATCACCAGGTCAGGGTTCGGCAGCCGGTGGAACTGGCGGTAGATCTCGTTTGCCGCCGTGCGGGTATAGCGGGCCTGCTCGGCCGGCGCCGCGGCGATGTCCGCTTCGAGCAGCGGCCGGCGCAGCGTCTGGCGTGCATCGAGCAACTGGCGCCGGGACACCTGGCCCGTACCACCATCGCCACCTTCCTGCTGCCAGATGTCCTGCATGGTCCGTCCACCATGGGTGAGCAAGTCTTCCTTGTTGGTGGCGCAGCCGGTGAGTGTGCCCACCACGAGTGCCAGCACGAGGGGCTTAGTCCAGTTCGAGCGCATGATGGGCTTCTCCTGCACGGTGGTCGACCTTGCGGCCTTCGGGGTCGTAGTCGATGGCGAGCGGCTTCTCCAGGTGGATGGCAACCTTGGCGCCCGGCTGCACGTACACCGCAGCAAAGGCCTGCCCGTAGAGCTTGTTGACCCAGCTCGACATTTCCTGGACACCGCCAGCCAGGATCCGGCCCACGGCTTCCTGACCGGTGATGCCGACGGTACCGATCGAGCCATCGGCGCCGACGTAGGACGCCCGACCGCTGTCGGATTCGATCAGCGAGGCAGCGCCAGCGCCGGCGGCCGTGATCAGAGCCTGGGTGCCCAGGTACTGCTGGGCATTGCTGCGGCGCTCGCCACTGACGCAGGGAATGCCGTGCGGGTCGCTGATCCAGCCGAGGCCGTCCTGCTGATCGCTGTTCTGCTGGTTGCCGTCGCGGTCTTCGGGGATGGTGCGGATCGTGCCGTCGTTGAAGACAAAGGTGATGCTGCGCACCTGGCCGCGAACGCACGAGAGCGTCCAATCACCGGCTGCGGTACCGCTGAACACGGCTCCGGCCACATCCGGAATGTCAATGCCGTTGGCGGTCAGGTTGTCCGGCCCGACGAGCACTTTGAATGGGTACGGGTCGTTCACGGTGCCATCGATGGGAACGCGGCCGATCAGTGCCGTCATCGCCACCGAGCCCATCAGCGTCGAGTTGGTTGGCACGGTGTAGACCGCCTTGGCCTTGCTGACTCCTGCGGCCTTGGCGCCGGCATTGGCGACCGTGTCGGCAGTAGCTTCCAGTGTGCGTTGGGCAGGACCGAAACTGGTGGGGAAGCTGAGCGAGCTGCCGTTGCTGCGGCCCCGGCCATCGGTCTGCTTGGCATCGTCAGGTTCCACCCAGCGTACGCCGCCGGGCGCGCTCGCCATTCCGTCCCCATCCCCGTCAGTCAGGCCCAGGCCCACCGGCAGGTCGGCGTGGCCATTGCCGCGGCTGCCGATGCTCTCCAGGCGACGCTGCAGGTCTTGCAGTAGACCTTCGGTCTGCTGGCGTTCGCTGGCGATCTGCTCTTGGTCGCGGCGCAGAGTGGCGCGCTCGGACTCCAGGGCGGTGCCGATGCGCTGGTCGATCGCCGTTTCCCGCTGACGCAGGCGTTGGTTCTCTTCGCGCTGCGTCTTGTTGTCCGTGGTGGCGGTCTGCAGCTCGGTACGCAGTTGCTTTACCTGGGCGACGAGGGTGGCCACCGTGTCGCGTGGCGTGTCGCCCTGGATGCCCAGCGCCTTCATTTCATCCGGTGTGAGCTGGGCGCTGGCGTCGGCGCCAACGGGTGCCTTGCTCCCACCATTGGAGAACAGCCGGATGCCGAAGAACAGCACGACCAGGGCCACCGGAATCATCAACCACTTGAGTAGACCGTTACTGCGCATGGTCGTCTCCTTGGGTGGGGCTGGCTGGCTGGGGCAGGTTCACCGCCGGATCGAAGCGCTGGATGGCCGGAAGCAGGGACTGTGGCAAGCCATGGCGACGCGTCACCAGGTACACCACCGTGGTGTCTTCCGGCCGGCCTTGTGGCCCCAGGGCGGGGTGTTGGAAAGTCGCTGTCAGGATGTCGCCCTGCAACGTGCGTGGATCCAGGTCGATCCAGCCGCTGCTGGTGTTGGTCACGCGGACCGCCGTGACCCAGTGGTCCTCCAGGCGCCAGGCAGCAAGCGCGGTGACTTTGACTGGCAGGGTCGGCAGCAGCGTGTCGAGCACCAGGTTGCGCCGCAGGTTGACGCGCATGACGCCCGGGGCGGATTCGACCGTGCGCAACGGCGCGTAGAGATTCTGCGCCGCGTAGCGTGTCAGCACGACGGCAATCGGAGTCTCGCGCTTGCTCTGGGCGGCTTGGGTCTTACCGTCGGCTTCGGCATTGCCGATCCCGGCCGTCTGCGTGCCATAGCGCGTCGCAGCGTTGGCGCCATCGACGATGCGTACCGGTTCCAGCAGAGGTGCGCCTTCACGTGCAGGCTCGGCCGCGATGTCGAGCAGGATCAGGGTGCCGGTGTCGGCATCTTGCAGTTGCAGGCGTGTCGGCTCGATGGGCTCGCTGGCGCGCAAGTACACCGCGCCTCCCGCGCTCTGGATGCGCAGGCGCTCGCCCACATTGGCCGGTACGCCGACGCGCACATTGCGGTCAATGAACACGATCCGCTCCTGGCCGACGACCAGGGGAACAACCAGGGGCAGACGTTCCCAGCGCAGAATCTCCACCGCGTGAGCCAGGGGCGTGATCGCGACGGCCATGGCTGCACCCAGCCAAAGGGCGACTCGTTTCTTCATGGCGTTTCTCCTTGGGAGCCCAGGCCGCCGCGGGCGGGCGGCTGGGGTGGTGTCTCGGGTGCGGCAATGCGCTGTGGCGTGCCGTCATAGCAATCGAGCGCCAGCCCGAACGGATTCCGTGCGGGATCCACATCGGCCCGCACGACCTTGATCGGGTAGCGCACCAAGGCGCGTTTGACTTGCTCGGAGCTGTAGTACTCGTCCGCACTGATGTCCAAGGTCACCACCCAATCGCGGTCCGATACCACCCGTACGCGAGCCGCGGGGTTGTCGCCGTAGCCGCGGCCCGGAATTTCATAGATTCCGCGCACGCGTTGGCGCAATTCGCCCGCGTTGCGGCGATAGTCGTAGTCGGCTTGCAGGAAGGCCTTGCACGCGGGTGTGAAGTACGGCGAGAGCGCGTACAAATTGCGCGCATAGTCGTCCTCCCCGTTGGTGGGCCAGCGGTTGAGCTGCTGGAACACATAGAAGGTGAAGGCGTACACCGATTCCGGCGGCACCTCCCACCACTTGCGCGTACTGCCCGAGCGCAGGTCCGGTGGGACATGGATGGTGAGGTCGCGCGGTGCGCTCCACCATCCGCCGCCCATCACCAGCGCAAGCAGCAACAGGGCGGCAACGCCCCGGCGCAAGGTCTTGATGTGCGCCTGAAGGTGCGCGACCTCGTTCTTGAACCGGCTCATCGCGCCGCCCTCCGTGCTGACCAGTAGCCGGAGCGCGTGATCAGCCCGCGCCCGCCAATCCTGTCCGAGACGATGGGGTGATGCGTCGTCAACCACCATTGCAGATGGCGGTACAGCCAAGTGTCGGGGCGGCCGCGCTTTTGGCGGCGCAGGATGCCGCCACCAATGAACACACCGAATGCCACGCCGGCGACGATGAAAGTCGGTGCCAGCGCGATGGTCGAAAACACCCATGACAGCGGCGCGCCGATCACCAGGCCGGCGGCCCCGGAGAGGCCGCAGCAGATCCACAGTTCGTCCGCGGTCAGGCCGCGCACCACCACCGGGTGATGGTTGAGCCGGTGCGGCAGGAATGACACCGTGCCGTCCGCCCGGACATGCTGATGCTCGGACATGACCAAGCCTCCTTACAGGATGCCGGTGGCTTCGGTGAGCAGCCAGATGCCGATCACGAGCAGCACGGCGCCGATGGCCACCGTGAGGCCAAACTGTCCCCAGGTCTTGCGGCCGGTGTGGATTTCGGCGTACGTGCCGTAGGCGTGGTAGCAGACCCCGATGAACATGGAGGCGACCACGAGCAGCGCCACCAGCAGCACGATGTCGTAGCCGTAGTTGCGGATGGTCTCCATGATGCCGTTGCCGGTACCGCGCGATGGGTCCTCCAGCGAGGGAAGGCCCTGGGCGAACGAAACGGCAGGCAGTGCCAGTGTGGCAAGGGCCAGCGTCGAGCGGCGGACAAGTTGGGTGGGAGAGATGCGGGTCTTCATGGTTGGTCCTTTCGAAGTCAGGAGAGAAGGAAAAACGTCAACACGACGTACAGGGCAAGAAAACGCACGACGACGCCCAGGAACTGGCGCTGGTTGATTCGGTTCTCCGCCCAGCCCACATAGGCTGTGCGGATTGCCCAGGCACCCCAGAGCAGCAGCAAGGCGAACACCGCGCCCACGAGCACGGTGGCCATCACAGCGGGCGTGAAGCCGCTATTGGCCTGAAAAGCCGAGAGCTGGGCGCCATTCACGGCTTGGTCTCGGCATCGTGCGGTTGGTCGGCGGCTTGCTCGGTGCGGTACTGACCGGCAAGCTCGGCGGGGTCTCTGGGCTGTGCGCGCGGGGGGGTGAGGTAGTCCTGCAGACCAGCCCGCACACGGGCCAGGTCGGCGCGTAGCCGGGCGTAGTCGAAGTGGTAGCGCTCGCCTGGCGTGGCCGACGCGTTGGCCGCGCTGTGGGCGACCAGGCGTTCCAGCGAGTCAAGCTGACGTGCACCGCCGGCAATGTCCTGGCGCTGCGCCGGTGTGTCGGCGCTGGCGGTCAGAGGCAGGCCAGCCATCAGGAGGCCCATCAACAGAAGGGGCGCGCCGCAGTGCGCAGCGCGGAGACGGATTGGCAGCACCATCGCGCAATGTCCTCGTGAGATCGGCAATGGCGTGATCGTGGCGAGGCGGGCGTTCCTGGGCAGCAAACAATGGGAACTGGGTAGCGCCCGGATAGATGGAAGGAGGCTGTCTGTCGCAGAAGATCCAGGTGGTGCGGGATCGGGTTCGGCTCGCGCAGAGATGCTACGGGAGGGCGGCGGGCGACGCTGCGTGTCGCGCTCAGAGATACTTCTTGAAGCTTCCTGCGGTGAGGTTCGTGGCCAGCCCCAGCAGCGCTGCACTCGGGAGCAAAATGACTAGCGGGTGAATCGATATTGGTAGCGCCAGGTAGATCACCCACGGCAGGATTGCCAGCGGCATGAGAGATGCTTTCGCGCGGTGGTAGATGAAGCCGGACTCCCGGCCCGCGCCGAACTTGCGCACGTCGCGGCGCACCAGTCCATCCACGAATCCAACGAACGCCGCCATCATGAACAGCGGCAGGGTCAACACCAGCACGAGCAGACGCACCAGGAACGTGAGCGTCGTGAAGGCAGCGGCGATCAAGTAGCTCTCCGCCCACACATAGGCCTGGCTGATGAAGTAGCGGAAATCGCGTGTGGTGCCCTGACTGGGGGCCCGGGCGCGGTCGGCCGTCTGCTCCATGCGCGCCAGCAGGCCGGTCTTGACGAAAATCCAGCGGTAGCCTGTGTCCACAAGCTCATGGGCAGTACGCCCGGGCTCTTGCACGACGACGCTGCGCGTGAAGTGTCCCGATAGGTGCGTCAGCTCATACTGCAGCATGGCTTGGGAATGACGCCAGCCCTGATCCTTCCAGAAGAAGTGCATGCCCCCGCACTCGATCAAGATCGAGATCAGCAGGGAGCCAACCAGCACGCCCAACAGGCGGAACGGGGTGGTGATCAGGCCGACAAGCAGGCCTTCGCGGCGGGCCTCCTGGCGTTTGGCGGTGCTGGGCGCATCGCTCATGGCGGCGGCTCGGTGGTTGCAGCTTCGGGTGCGACACGGTCGTCAATCAGATCCTCGGGCAGGCCCTGCTCCTGCAGCCCGGGTGATCCGGTGTTCTCCCACCACTGGGCGGCGTCGCTGTAGCTCTGCCGCATGTAGCCGGCCAGTTGCTGCAGATCATTGGGCATGACCTCATCGGGATCGGGTGCCGGCAGCGGCATGCGGATCTTCCACAGGTTGCCTCCTTGCAGCAGCGCAAAGCACTGACCCTTGGGAAGTCCGACCACCTGCGACGGCTCGATCATCGGCACGCTGGACATGCTGATGCGATCCTGGGTGTTCGAAGTGAAGTCGGTGGCGCCACGGATGTCTGAGCTATCGGTGGCGCCGCTGACGATGGTCGTGGAATAGACCTCTACCTTCGGCAATTGCCGTGTCAGCAACTCGGCCGTGGCGGTCTCACGCACGCGCAGCATGAACAGGTTGTTGAAGTTGCCGACGACCTGGCCGGCCTTGGCCCGGTTGCCAATGCGTGCCTCGATGTCGCTGAGCGTCTGGGTGTAGGCGGTGACCTGGATGCCTGCACCACCGCCCTTGTTGACCATCGGAATGAACTCGTCTCCCATCAGTTCGTTGAATTCGTCGGCATGGACGTTGATCGGCACCTTTGCGCCCGGATTTGCGTCAGGCAAACCGTCGTCGATGCCAAACTTGTAGATGTGGCCGGCCACCGAGACCATGTCAGAGAACATCGAATTGCCAACCGCCGCAGAAACCTCTGCATCCGACAGCGCATCCAGGCCGACATAGACGATGGCGCGCTTGCGGATGATCTGCATCCAATCGAAGATCGGCCGCGGGTCGTCCAGATCGGAGTAGTTGGGTGCCAGCAGTTGAGCGATCTTGCCGCTGGTCAGCTTTTCCAGCAGTGGCAGCAGCGAGGCGACGATCTTGTCGAAATAGGTCTTGTCGTAGCGCACTGCGCTGCGCAGGCCATCCAGCACGGGATCGTAGTTGCGCACCTGGCTCAGGTACTGTTCCAGGGCGACAACGCGCTTCTCGCGCCCGATCATGTTGCGCGGGATGTTCTTGTCGTTCAGTCGGGCCTCGAGCTGGACGATGACCTCCCAGGCCTTGGGCTCGTGCTTGGCGAAGTAGTGCTGGGCGTATTCGATGAAAAGGGCATCGATGTTGATGACGTGACGTTGGATCAACAGGTAGTCCGGTCGCTGACCCAACTCGATGAGTGCCCTCGCGATGATGTTGACGAAGCGCCAGGCAAACTCCCTGAAGGCCGCACTGTTGCCTTCGCCAGAGAGCTGCCCTGCGATTCTGGTGGCGACCTCGGAAATACGTCCGAAACGACCCACCGCGTTGTAACGAGCGCTGATCTCGGGCCAGCCCAGGTGGAAGATGTAGAACTCGCCCTCGCGCCCGGCGCGCTTGGCTTCCACGTACATGCGTTTGAGCAGGTCGGCATCGCCTTTCGGGTCGAACACGATGACCACCTCATGCTCTCCGGCGGCGTTCTTGCGCCGGATGTCCTGGGTGATGAACAGCTCGGCCAGTCGCGTCTTGCCGACGCGCGTGGTGCCCAGTACCAGTGAGTGCCCGACACGCTCACCGAGCGGCAAGCTGACGTCGACCTCATCGGGCTCAATACCATGCAGGCGGGGCAGTCCGCCGACCGGGGGCAACGGGCGCACCGGATTGAGGGGAATATCCCAACTGGTGAGCTTGGCCAGGTGCGAGAGCGGGAACGGGGCGAACTCCAGGCGCTCCTCCATGCGCCGGGCCATCACGTAGGCCGGGGTGGGCTCAACATGGCGCCGGAACTCTGGGCGATAGGTTTGCATCAGCCGGTGCGTGTGCTTTTGCTCCCAGAGGAAACCTTTGCCGATGAACAATCGTTGCTGGCTGACCGGCACGTCCCGACTGGTCATGACATAGCGTGGCAGACGCCGGATGTTGCGGCGATAGCGAAGGATCGCGTGGGCCTGACGCAGGCGGATGGCGCCGAAGGTCAAGAAAGCCAGCGAGCTGCCGATGCCCATGGCTGGGCTCAGCGCGAGCGACCACGGGGCCACCAGGGACAGAAACGCGGCGCCGGCGCAAACCGCCACGGTATATAGCTCCACCGCTGGGCGCAGCAGGACTTCAACGGGCTGGGTTTGCGCCATGGGGTCATTGCTCGATGCCGGTGCTGGTGATCAGCACGGGGTAGTGCCGAACGCCAAGCCGGCCAGCCAGGTCGTCGCCGGCCACGGGTGCCAGCTGGACGCCGGGCACCAGCGCTCGCAGACGCGCGAGCCTCTGAACGGACTCGACGTTCACGACCAAGCCCACTGCGTTGCGCTCGCGCAGGGAGGATGCATGGCGGCGCAGCCAGGCATGTGAGGCTTCATCGTCACCGATCAGAAAAAACGGTTTCAGACCGGGCGCCTCGATTACCCGGCGCGTGACCGTTCCTGGCGTCAGCTTGGCACTGCGCACCGGGAGCATGTCCGCCTCACCGACAGCTTTGGGCGGCGCAGGCAGAGAGAGCGGCGGCTTCGCCATACCGGGTGTTCGCGGCAGCAGGTTGAGGGCTTCGTAGTACGGCAGCGCCGACGCGCCACCCCGGTCTTCGACGACGATCAATGGCTCGGCGGCGTGTAGCGGGCTGACCAGTGTGGTCAGCAGCAGGACCAGGCCGTGTGCGGCCGCAAGGTGGGAACGGTTCATGGTGGAGTCTCCTTTTGGACATCGGGGGCCGCGCGCGAGCGGCCGCGTACGCGGTCCAGGTGCTGGGCTACGCTGCGCCTGTAACGCGCCGCTGGTGCACCTCCTGCCGGCCGGTGATAGCGGCCAATTGCCAGAAGCCAGTCGTCGCCCGGCGTGTGCTGCTCGCGCAGGATCTCTGCGGCGATCGCTAGATTGGCGTAGGGGTCGAGCAGGTCGCAGGGGCGGCTGTAGCGGTGCTTCTGATAGCCGAGATTGATTTGGCCCAGGCCCGCGTCTACCCGCGTGGGAGGTACTTGGCGTAGTGCCTGATGCAGGCCGGCGCAAGCTTCGGCTCGGGTGGAGAAGCGCCGCGATTCGCCTGCGACATTGAGCGACCAGGGCCAGGGGACGGTGCGCCCGCCGCGGCGCATGCCGCTTTCCTGAAGTGCTACTGCGTACAACACCGCAGAGGGAATGCCGGCCTGTCGGGCCGCCAGCTGATAGGCCGGTGGCGGGATTTCTTGGGCCAGTGCCGTACCGCCGATCACGCCAATGACCAGCCACAGCACCAGGGCTGACCGGGCCAGGTCTACGGTTGGCGCTGCCATTGGCCATTTACCTGTCGCACGACGGCAGGAAGTTCGCCTGGCAGTCCCAAGGACAGCCAGCGACCTGCATCGTGATTGAGGGTGATCGTGCGGGAACGCACGCGGGCAGGGTCGATCTTGGTCCGGCGCGCCCAGTCGCGGATTCGCGCATCGTCGGCGCGGCTACCTACGACGTAGACGTCGAAGACAGATCCCGACGCTTGCAGTCGCTCGATGGCCTGGTCGCATGGGGCGCAGTTGTCGCGCACAAAAACGGCGGTGCGTCCGCTTCCCTGTACTGCCGTGTTGGCTTGGCGCGGGCCGGCGTCTGGCAGATTCACGCGCTGGGCATTCGGCTGAAGCCGTTGCCAAGCTTCGTCATAGGCGCGCTGGTAGGCCAGCAGCTTTTCCACGCGGCGTGCTTCTGCTTGTACCTGGAGTTCGGCGTAGCGTCGCCGCTCCTCGTCGGAGCGTGCTTCTGTGCCCAGTGCTGAGAGTGGGTCCAGGTTGGGCGAGTAGATGCCGAGAGGGCCAGCCATCAGATCCCGGTATCGCGTCCACTCTTCGGGGCGCAGTCCCCACTCCCGGGCGAGCTTTTCGTCCTGGCTACGCTCGATCTGGCTCTGCGCAGCACGTGACTGTGTGGCAGGTGTCTGCTGAGCCCAGGCTGAGCCGTGAAGTGCTGCCAGGAGCATTGCCGAGAGCAGGAGTGGCGGCTTCATGGGCAGGTCCCTCAAGGAATGGCCAGACGGCGGGTTTGCTCTCCGGCACGGAACACCGCAGTGCTCCGGTCGATGTCCTCCAAGCGCCATGGGCCCACGCTCTCGCCGGGCAGAACCACCTGAATCTGGGCGGCGGATAGCTCGCCACTTGCCGGCGCGATCGACACCGTGCGCTGTCCTGCACGCAGCTCCGACCCGATCACGCGGAACGGCATGGGAACTTCGACGGGCTTTGCCGTCGTCTGCCGCACAGCGCGGGGTTTGCTCGTTGCCTTGCTCCGAGTTGCTGTCTGGCGCACTTTGATTTGCTTCAGCTCCGCACGCAGTGCAATCAGGTCCTCCTGGGCGGCACGTGTGGCCAGTGACTGATCCAGTTGTGCAGCGCGGGAGTCCAGTGTTTGGCGCAGTTCCTGCAACGCAACGGCCGTCGCGGGCGCCGCACGTTCTTGCAGAGCACGATTGGCATCCGCGATCTCTGCCACACGTGACTCCAGTGCCTGAAGTCGCTGCACGGAGCTATCGAGCTGCGACTGTCCGGCGAGATCGCCTGTCACCTGGAACGCGACCAAGACCAGGGCCGTCAGTCCGACAAGCCACGCCCACAGCAAGATGTGAGCGACAGAAGGGGTGCGCGATGACTTGCCCGAAGGAATGGGGTGGGATGCGCTCATGGCTGGGTCCCGTTTGCAAGGGGGATGGCCTGAGCGGCCTCGACGGTCGGCAGGTCCTGAGGGGGTTGATCAGTCCTGGATCCGGGTCGGACAAAGCACACTTGCCGTGCGCTGTCATTCACCTCGACATCCCAGGCGGGGCCGACCAGTGTGAGCAGGGCATCCCGAAGCGTCATGGGCCCCAGTTGCAGATGGGCGGCGGGCATCGGGAGCGAATAGAGTTCAATGACGGTGTGCGCCGTCTCGCACATCTGGTAGCCGCTGCGTTTGAGCACGTGGCGCAGACCGTCTCCGACGCTGGCTCTCGCGTCTTCCGGCATCCTCACATCGATCACCTGCAGGAGCAGGTCACGCTGTGCGGTGGTCGGGGCGAGCTCGACGAGGGTGTAGCGGCCGTAGCGGACCACCGGAATGAGTTCCGGCTCCGCCTGCGCAGGAGCGATGACCACCTCTTCGATCAGGGGCGGCTCGGTGACGAGAGGTACTGAGTTGGAGGCGCAGCCGCCAACGAGGGTGGCGATGGCCACCAAGCCGCACCCGGCCAAGCGCGAGAAGGGACTGAGTGTTTGCATGGATCGGCTTCCTGTTGCAGTAAGCCGTTACCTTCGCCGGGTGCCCCAACCCGGTCAGCAAAGAATGCGCAATGGCGCGTGCCCAGTTTTTCCGAGATGTCGATCGACTACGTCAGGCAACCACCGTGGGCGAAGGCTTGCTGAAAGCCGATGCACTGGGATCTGCATACGACTCCTTCTTGACCCGTTCCCATTCCTCCTTGAGGATCTTCTGAGACTTGACGATCAGTTCTTGTCGAATCGCTCCAAAGACTTTCTGAATGTCTGCTGGCGGAAGCGAACTCGCTGTCCGCTGGAACAGGATGGTGGACGTCTCCAGCTCCTCCATGAGAGCTTTGAGCTCCTGATGATCAGATTCAGTCATGTTCAGCCGCAGTTCGATCCGCAATTGCAGTTCCAAGGCCTCCATGCACATTTCGGCGATCGGCTTCTTGAAAGCGTTGAGCGCTTGATCGGAGATTTCTTCGGTCCGCGGTTCACTCACAATGGCATCCCAGCGAAAGGAGATCTCCTGCCATAGCGACAGATATCTGGCGATGTCCTTGCGCAGCTCGTCAATCCAGATCTGTCGCTTCGCAGAGACGTTGGCGTTGGCGATCCGCCGGGACGCGAGCTCCTGCATGGAGAGCTGCTCGCTCAACGCTTGCTTCTGTTGAAGCGCTTGCTGGTCGGCCAGCCTGAGCTGAGTCTTGCGCTGACCGCGGGCCACCAGCATTTGCGTGATCGATGCGACGAGAGCGGCAAATACGGAAACAATGACCGCAGCGCCTGCGATCCAGACCTTATTGATGAATTCGGCGTTCTGCATCGCATCGTGCACGATCCTTTCGATCGCAGCTATATCATCAGGATTCACCCTGTCCTCCCCCTGCTATGAAAGTGGTTCCGTTATCAGGCTTAGGCTCAGCCTAAGAAGTAGCAATTCGGCCTGCGGCACGATCGCGTGAGATCTGAGCCGCTTGATGCATGGTGTCTAGGTTGTCGATGCACCAGAGGCCATCGACGCATCGAAACCGTCCGGCCAATACTGCTTCGAGCAATCCAGAAACCGTCGACGAAAAGAAGCCTGCGCCACTGATGGCCGGCTCGGGGTCCAGTTCCAATCGCGCGACAGGAATGTCGCTCAAACATGGTCCGAAGTGGCCGGCCGCGGGGAACTTTCCGCCGAACTCCGTGCGTAGCCGCTCTTTGCCCATGCTCTTGGTAAGCGTCAGGTAGCGATCGGAGCGCAGAAGCCAAAGTGCCTGGACACCTGCGGCGCTGTACTTTTCTTGGCGGTCGCGATAGGCACGCAACGACTGATAGGAACGCTGGATCTCAACCGCCAGCTTCACGGGTCCGCGCTCGGCCCACACATCGGCTTGCCATCTATTGGTTCCATGCTCGCCGGCCTTCTCCTCAGAGGCATTGCAGCCCAGGTCTTCCAGTACGCTGCGTATCAGCGTTTTCGCTGTCATGTGCCACAGGCTTTCCTCGGACGTGCTGCAGGAACCGCCGGCATGCGCGAAGAAGGGGCGGCCATTCGCGCTGAGCTTGGGTATGGCCGGGGCTGAGCAGCACGGCATAACCAGCTCGCCAACGCGGTACGAATCTTGAAGCGCAATCCACTGTGCGTGGCTCATGCGCAGCGCATTCGCAGAGCCACTGCCATCCAGATAACACGCCTCGATTACCATAACCACGATTCACCCCCTCATTAGCTCGCCTACTTGATTCAGTTTACTGATGGCCGATGGATTTGTCGGGAAACGGCCTACTCGCGCACGAAAAAAATGCCGACGCCCCGAAGGAGCGCCGGCATAACCAGGCCATTAGGCAGCGACAAGCTGCCTGGCCAAGACGACCTCGATCGAGTCGCCGTCCTGATTGAGCACGTCGAGCCCGGATTCCGGGACATCGCCTGAGGTGCTCTGGGACACCAGGATCTTCTTGGCCATCAGGGCCAGGCACGTCATCTGCGACGTGGCCGCGTACCCCAGATAGATCACCCGCACGTGCAGCTTCTGACCGATGCGCCACGAACGGCGAGCGGCCTGCTGCAACGTGTAGATGTTCCACCCCGACTGCATGAACACAATCGTGGGGAACTCCAGCAGATCCAGCCCCGTCTTGACGAGCTCGGGGTTGGTGATGAGGATATCGATCCCCCGGTCGAGCTGCTCTGCGATCCAGTCTTCGCGGCGGCTCGCATCGACGCTTGCGCGCAACACGGCCACCTTGAAGCCTTCCTGCTCCAACAGCCCTTTTAAGCGCGACGTGGTGTCGCGCGTACCGGTATAGACCGAGTACACCAAGGTCTTGCGACCCGCTGCCTTCTCCTCGCGGCAGATGTCGATCAGCTCACGCTCTTTCGGCATGATCTCCAGCTCGTTGAACTGAGCCGGTGTGAACGCCAGGACCTGGCGCGTGCGTGGGTGACGCACGGTTTCTGCACGGAAGCAGCAGTCGGACCAGGCCAACAGCACGTTGAGCACCACACCCAACAAGGTGGTATCCCGCTTGCGCAGGGCTTCCTTGAGTTCCGCGGTCAGGCGCGTGGCCAGGTCGCGGTAGGCGTGGGCCTGTTCGGCATCCATCGCGATTTCCCGGAACTCCTCGTCATACGGCGGCAGCATGCCCCCGATGTCGCGCAGCTTCAGGAAGATCGTGAAAGGCAGGACGCAGCGCAGGACACCTTTCGGGCCAAAGCCCGGTGCCTTCACCGTTCGGACTGTGATCTTCGAGCCTTTGGCCGTCTTGTGGGCTGGCCCGTCGCTCTCGGAGTAAATGTCCTTCAGGACGCCGTGATCCCGCATGAACGCCATGGCGGCCGCGTTCATGCTGCCGTTACTGCTGGGACGGTATCCGTCTTCGATCATGCGCGTGGGCAAAGCCCGGAACAGCAGATGAAAGAGGTCGTCTGCGTAGCCCCCCATGAGGGTGCCGGTGAGCAGCAAAGTCTTGCGGACCTTGGCTGCGATGACGCCCATTGCCTGGCCTTGCGCGGAACCGCCCGTCTTGTACTCATGGGCCTCATCGGCGATGAGCAGGTCGAAGGTGCCCTGCGGGAGATAGCGCTTGACGTACTCGGAGGCTTGGTAGCCGCCTTCGCCAAAGCCGAACTCCATGCTGGACATCGCGCGTTCCATGCGCTGTGCCTGGCGATCGGAAAAGACCAGTTCCCCCCGGTCGTCCATCAGGTTGATGAAGTTGTGGAGGTTGTCGCCGAGCATCGAGGCCAGGAAGCCATCTCCGAACGTCTTCATCAGCTTCTGCGCGGTGGCTTCGCCGATCGTCGGGATACGCTTCAAGGCCCGCAGCACGGCCGAGGACTGATCGCTGCCGGACAGGGTTCGCGGGCGAACCAGTGTCCACATAGCGGTGTGGCAGACGCCGCACCTGCGGCGCACTTCCTCCGCCTCCAGCTCCAGGGCATTGATCGGTTCGCCGTCCAGGTTGTTGACGACCATCCCGCAGTGCGGGCAGGCCCCCATGACGCCGTACCGGGTGCGCTTGCGTGTGAATGAAGGCCTCCAATGGAAGCCCATGCGCATGCGCACCCTGCCGATGATGAAGAATTCCTGGCCAGATGCCGGCACACCCAATTGCTCGCGCAATTTGATGAGCTTGAGCAGCGTGTCAGGGCCATTGAGCACCCAGACCTTCGCGCCTGCGACAGTTTCAAGAATCTCGCGTCGCCACTTGTAGACCAGGTGTGGCGGACTGAGGACGAGGGTGCGGCGATAGCCTTCGGCGTGGAGAACGGCCGCCAGCGCGATGCCGACGGTGGTTTTGCCCGTACCCATTTCGCCATTGACGATCGCCGCCCGCTCGCCATGGTTGGCGAGCAGCTCGGCGGCGGCATGGACGACTTCGGCCTGGGCAGGGAACAGCTTGCGCTTGAGACCGGCCAGCATGAGCTGACGGTGGGCGTGCGGCGTACCGCTGTAGACGGGTGGATTGGCCCGGTTGAGCGAGTCCAGCAATTCGTCGCCGAACTCGGCGACGAAGTCTTGCAGGCTCAGGGAGAGCTCGCTGGATGCAGGATCGAAAAGGTCGCCGGTCGTGGGCGAGGTGTCTGCGGCGGGCGCCGCTTCGAGTTGCATGGACATGGTGATGCTCCAAATAAAAGGGGCACGCACCGTCCCTGAGGGCCGATGAATGCCCCAGGGGGATGAAAGCGAAGTTGCGACCTAGGGCCGCCGTGGTTGGATCAGTACTCGTTGGGTAGCAGCAGCGTGGTGACGCTGCGATCCCACTCGGTGATGACCCAGATCTTCAGGTCGGTGGTGACCTGGTAGGAAGAGAACAGGCGATCTTCACCCGATTGCAGCGCGGCGTCGTTCTGTTGCCGGTCGCTGTCATCGAGATCGCCCCAGTCACCGCTGAGATGGCGGCGCAGGTACGCGGTGGGATTGAGGCGACCCTGACGGATCAGCGCATCCACGCCTGAGGTCACGACCATCTGGCCGGGGTTGAAACGCCGCGTGGGACTGGCGCTGAGGAAAACTGCTTCGGTTGCCATGGGGCCTCCTGGATAGGGAGAGCGGGGCCATGGCACCCCATCGGGGCGACATGGCCCCAGTGGATTGATGAATGGTGCGGGTCTACCGAGTCAGTTCTCGGAAGCCAGCACGATGTGGGTGGCACTGCGATCCGCTTCGGTGAAGATGCGGATGCGCTGGCCGTTGGTTGCAACATAGAACGATTCGAGCTTGGCCTCGGATTGGATTCCCACGATGTTCGCTTCCCATTGGTCAGCGGGGACATCGCCCCAATCGCCGCGGGCGTGACGCCGCAGAAACTGGAATGGTTCTTCGGTGCCGGCACGAATCAGGCGATCGACGCCTTGGCTGATGATCAGCGCCCCGATGGGGAACTGCAGTTGGTGGATGTAGGTGTCAATCCTGATCGACGCCATCGATAGTCCTCCTTGGTGATTTCATTGGGCCACAACAGCGCGAGCGATGTGAAGCGCGCCCGCCTTCGAGCGCGCTACAGCCTTGTGCTCAGTGGATGGTGATGACTTGCCCCAGTGAGGCAGAGTCGGGAGACAGGTCCCATGCGCGGATGACCGGCACGAACTTGTCCGTGAGGATGCGTGTCTCTGCGATGGAGCCGTCGTCGCGCTCGCGGTGCTCGACGGCGGTGGCCTTGCGCTTGTAGGTGTCGCCCTTGACGGCCAGGATGCGGCCGCTTTTGGACTGCACGACACCCGAGATGGCGCCAGCCGCGAGGGCCAGTGCCAGGTGCCAGTGGGACAGAGCACGTGCCGGGGCACGCAGGGATTGCTGGGCAGCACCAAGGTGTGTCTCGAATGCGGGCCAAAGGCCCTGCAGCCGGTTCACTTCCTCGGCGAACTGCGCCGGCTCCATGCTGATCCGGTAGAAATGCTCCGGCTCGACCGAGGTCGTGGGAACCACATATGGCAGCGATGTCCACTCGGACGGAAGTTCATCCGCCTCGACTTCACCTTGCCCGATCTGTAGCAATCGGGCCCGGACTGCCTTGGTGTCGTCACCTACCAGCTCGCGCTGGCGGATCCGACGTCCGAATACGACCACCTGCTTGAACTGCGTATCCACCGCACGGTGGATGCTCAGATCGATGAAGTGTCGCGTCAGCCACCCGACCAGTTCGGCGTCGAGCACATAGGACGGCACGATGAAAACCAGGATGCCTTCGTACTGCAGCAGCTGCAGCGTCCTCTGGTAGAACAGCTTCTCCAGCCTGGCGCGGCCCTTGCCTTCGTAGCCGATGTTGCCATTGGCATCCTTGGACAGGTCGCCGTAAGGCGGGTTAAGCCACAGCAGGCTGAACGACTGGCGCGAGACCAGCGTGTCCATGAGGTCACCGTGGATGCAGTGATCGACCAGAAGCCGTGCGTGATTGGCACGTTCCTGGTCGTACTCCACGGCATACGCGCGGACCTGCGCATGCCCGAGGGCATGCGCGGCTTCCGCGATGGCCACACCTTCACCTGCGCAGGGATCGAGGATGCACATCGGCCCATCGCTGGGTGCCAGTGCGCTGAGCGCTCGTTCGAGCGTGGATTCGTCGGTCGGGTAGTACCCGTTCTTGGCGAAATTGCGGGCGAGCCGCGGGAACATCAGTGCCATGGCAGTCTCCTGATTGGCGGGGGGATAAAGGTCGGATGCGCGCGCAGAGCGCACATCCGTGACGGGCGGATCAAGCCACCGCTTCCATTGGCAGCTCGGCGTGAGCCGTTACCGGGTAGGCGGTCAGGACGCCGCGGCGGATCAGTTCGCCCAGGGCATCGGTGAGAACCGGGACATCGAGCCCGATCCGGAATCCCTGCAGCGGACCGAGGGCCACCGGCAGGGTTTGGAGCATGTCGCGCTCGCGCAGCAGTGCCAGTACCGGTGCTTGCCAGTGGTCCAGCAGCGGCAGTGGACATGTGTCCTTGACCAGGTGCCACAGGCGCAAGGTGGGATCGGCCGAGGCACGCGGCAGCAGCGCGAGCGCGCTGGCCGTGGCTTTGTCCGGACGGGTGCAGCGCCGGTCGAACAGCCATAGATTGACCATCGAGCCGAACAGCGTGCGGCGATAGGAGCGTGTCAGGCGCTTTTCCAAGCGGTCGACCGATCCTACGAACACGGGGATGGAGCCCCCTTGATCGGTGATGAGGTGGAATTGCTCCAGCCCATCTTCGTCACGTCCCAGCGTCAGCCGGGCCAGGAACTGCTGGATCGCGGTATCCCGCGCCCAGATCGAGAGAAAGATCAGATCGCTCTGATCGCTGCAAACGCATGCATCGGCCATGAGGTCGCTGCATTCATCGATGCGGTACAGGGGGTTGGGAAATGAAGGTTCAGGCATGGTGGTGTCCTCGATGAAATGAGGGGCAGCACCGCCCGCAGGGGCAGTGATGCCCCGGAAGGGATGAAGGAATGCGGACTACTCCGGCTCGAAGTCCCTGGCGTGCGGGTTGAAACGCAATGCACGTCCTGGGGTACGAATCGGCGTGAAGTCCTGGTGGTACACGTTGATGAGATAGCGGTCGCGGTAGCCGATGGCTTCCCGCGCCTGTGCCTCGGTCAGGCCGGCCTGGATGAAGTCCTCAACCAGTTCCTCGTCTGAGGAAACCTCGTTGTTGGAAAGCTGGTCTTCGACCTGGCCCAGCAGCTCGGGCGAGAGGGATTGCAGCGAAGTGTCCATCGCGTCCCCCTTCAGGCCACGGCCAGTTGCGACGAAGCTGCCGGCCGGCGCCGCTGAGCGTGATAGGCCCGAACCTTCTCGCGCCAATCGGGCGAGATCTCTTTGGCCATCTCGAGATAGCGCAGCGGGCAGGTGTAGTAGTACGGTGACACGGACTCGTCCATGCCCTTGTACCCCCACTGACCGCCACTGCGTTGGAGCAGGTCGCAGCGGATGTAGCACATGGACTCGCCGGGCGCGAGATCCTGGTGAAAGCCTTCGGCCTTGGCCGTGATCTCGACAACGGACCACAGCACGTTGCCACGCAGCGTATGCGCGATGATGCGGACGCTGGCGCGCTCGCGGTCTTCGGGTTGGATGAGGTCCCGGATCAGTTCTGACCGGGTGCGTGATGAGAAAAGCCAGCCCATGATGAAGTTCTCCTGCAAGAAAATGCCGGAGTCCTCCCTGGCGGGACGGAGCCCCGGCGGGTGGATGAAGATGCCGCGGATGCGGCGAGGCAGATCAGGCGGCCTGTTGTTCGGGCCGGTTCCACTGCTGTGACTTGAAGTCGAGGGCGTAGCCCAGTTCGCCCAGCCGGGCGATCTGTGCACGCAGGGTGCGGCGGTCGATGGTCGAATCCAGTTTCACGGAGTCGCCCAGCGGCCACAGCAGGCCGAACAATGCGGCATCGTCACTCTCGGGGCCGCCGGAGGCAGCCACGGTCGCAGATGGCGCATCCACACCAAAGGGCGTGGTATCGATCAGCGGATCGGCCGAGGCCTGCACAGGATCGGCAGCAGGCTTGACCGCCGGCGTAGCCGATGGCTGAGCCACGTCCTCGTCCAGCGGATCGACCTCTTGCGTGGCGAAGCTGCGAGCCTCGTCCTTGCTCAGCCGGTCCAGTCCCGAGAGGGTCATGCCGTCCAGGTTGGCGCGGATCTCGAAACGCATTCCGCCGGCCGTGGGATAGGCCTTGGGATAGATGAAGCGGATGTGGAACTCCCCGTCGTACTTGCCTTCGGGGTACTGCTCCAGCTCTGCATCCTTGACCGCGAACTCACCGATGGCGGTGACCAGGCGGCCGACATTGAACCGGCCATTGCGGCCGTTGATGGTGCGCAGCGTGAGCTGCCCGGGGACGATGAGGGGTGCGCTGGACTTCGGGGCTGATTTGGCCGCCATGGTGTGCTCCTTCGATGATTGGGGGGATCGTGAGATCCAAGGGAAAAAGAAACGGACCGCGCCCGCGAGGGGCGTGGTCCGTGCGGCGCTAGGCCTTCAGTTGGCGCATGCCGTCGGCCAGCATCCACAACGCCCGGTTCAGGCGCAGGTTCTGGTCGATGCCTTGCACTTCGCGGGTACGCTGCCGGCGTCCATTGGACGTGCGTGCCGTCAGGCCACCCTTGACCATGTTTTCCTGGATGCGGTTGAACACCGACCATAGGTCCGGTCGTCGATCGTCGAAGCGCCGGGGCGCAAGCAGTTGAGTTTCCGTGACAGGCGCAGGCCTGGTCGGATCGTCGTACTTGAGCGCCAGTGCGGAGCGCGCGAGGATTTCCTCTTCCCCTGTTTCCAGGGTGATGACGCGCATGGCGTCTCGCGACGCCTGCACCTGCTCGAAGCCCTGGAGGACCTCGTAGGCGCCTTCGATCACCTCACCGGCCACGTCGCCCTTGTGGGGGACACGGATGTCGGCAGTGGTTTCACCGCAGACCAGGCCGTTGTGGCAGACGAAGCGGAACATGCCGGCCAGCATCTGATAGCTGCTGGTGCCGTCATGGCTATTGAGCAAGATGATCTCGTTGGCTTCCGAGCCATTGATCTGGCTCGCATGGCGCATGCGGATCATGTGCTTGGTGAACTCGCGCCGGTCCTCGTTGCGGACACGGGTCTGGCACACCATGAAGGGCTCGAAGCCTTCCTGACGCAGCTTGGTCAGCACGGTCGCGGTCGGTATGTAGGCATACCGCTCGGATCGGCTTCCGTGGGGAGCGTCAGCGAAGATGGAAGGGGCAACAGCACGGATCTGGTCGTCCGACAAGGGACGATCCGCGCGCAGCACCGGGGAACGATGGGCAAAGCGGGTTGCGAGAGACATGGCAATTCTCCTGGGATAAGACGTGCATCTGCCCGGGCCGGATGGCCTGGCCTGACGCTAGGGATGAAAAGCGCGAACGCGTGCACCTCCCCGAAGGGAGGGCACGGATCAGGTGGGAGAAACGGTCAGGCCCCGGAGTGGAGCCTGGCGTGGGTCAGAACGAAGCCGCCATTGCCGGTTCGTGCACGACCGCTTCAGCTTCGGGCTCGCGCGGGGCGGGCTCGGTGGGCTGGGCGGCGTCGCCGCTATCGGCAGTGCTGGCCTCGGTCGCTTGCGCGTCCGGGGTTGCAGGTGCTTCGGCATTGGCTGCAGCAGCCGGATAGACCTGCTGGCCATCGACCTTGATCAGACCGATGTGGACCAGCGTGGACTCCAGGCTCACGCCCGGCTCGCCGGCTCGTTCGCCCTTGGTGCGCACGTACGGGTCAGCCCGCATGTCGTTCAGCCGGAAGGCGATCAGGACCTTGCGTTCAGCCTCGATGGCCTGAACGCAGCGACGCACCAGATGCTGGGCGTCGGTGGTAGCGACGATGGTGTCGAAGTAGCGATACTCCGGTTCACCGACCGGGCCGGTCAGCGCTCCGATGGAGCACGACAGGAACGGATCGCGATCCTTGGGAGTGACCTCCTTCGGACGGCTCAGGTAGCCGATGCCGCGGGTGATGAGCTCGTGCTGCTCGATCGTTGCCAGTTCGGCGCGATCGATCACCTCGGCTTTCAGCAGGCGCCCCTTGAGGCTCGCTGCCACTTCACCCTGACGTTCACCGCTGGGGCGGATGAACGCATCGCCCCACAGGTCGCCGAGCCGGAAACGGACCAGCGGACGCTGCTTGGGATCATCGATGCCGACGTACGACTGAACCAGCTTCTTGGCCTCGGTGCCGGACACCTTGACGTCGAAGTAGCGGATGGACGGCTCCTTGGCGGAACCAACCAGGGCGGCGATCGTGCAAGCCAGGAACGGCTGTGCGCGGCGGCCTCCCTTGACGGGAACCTCACGGGCACGCTGCAGGTAGCCGATGCCAGAGGTGTGGAGGTCGAAATAGGATTTCTCGTTGGACGTGGTGCTCATGGTGAATCTCCATAGGAAAAGAGCGGAGACACACCAACCCCACGTTGCGGGGAGAGGTGCGTAACCCCGCGATGGGTTGAGAACGGCAAATGCATCCACCACCGGCGAGCCGGTGGCCGTTCGCGCATGGATGCGGTGCGAACTGGCGTGGTCACGCAGCAGGTGCTGCGCCGCAACCTCGAAGACCGATGGTTGCCTGGCATGTCGCTGACAACGTCAGCAAGCATGGGCGCAGCGTCACACCATGCGCGCCGGGCCACCACGACCAATAGGAAATGCCACGCGCCCGCTTTGCGCAGGCCAAAAAGAAAGAGCCTTCGACGGGCGAAGGCTCTTTGGGATGCAGGGTCAGTGGTCTGGTGCGGTGGGTGCCACGGCCTGCAGCGACAGGTGCGTGGGCGAGGCCGACAGCACCAGGTCATCGGTGCTGTTCAGGATGCGTGTGAGCACGCCTTCGTTCGGGTCGAAGAACTCGCCGAAGTCGTCGCCGCCCAGCTCGATGCGCGCCAGTTCCCACCAGTCATCGAACGGATCGACATCCGGGTCGCAGCCAACTGCATAGGCAATCAGCTTCTGGCGCTTATCGGGCCTGCGCTCGCCATGTTCGGCGAGCCAGTACACGCCCTGGTCCTTGACCAGGATGACGCGGCATTGGTTGGCGATGGCCTCGGCCAGAACAGGTCGGAGCGCACTGCCTTTGAAGAGCAGAGTCATGAGATAGTCCTTCACAGGGTTGGATGAGGCGCGAGCACGAGCCACCGCCAGGGCGGGTGGCTCGGTCGCGGTCCAGCAGTTAGTGGGAGGGGGCCTTGCGACCTGAGATGGACTGGACCTGGATGCGGCGCCAAGAGCCATCGTCGATCAGATGTGCCAAGGTGTCGCCGAGCATGTCGAAGTACACCTCGTCGCACCGCTCGACGCATTCGCCGTCGCGGTGCAGTTCGATGGCATAGACATCGTCGCCGCGCAGATACAGCACGCTCACGCGGCCGACGAACTTGCCGGTGGCCACGCTGAAACTGATCGTCGGCGGAGTACGGATGATGTTCTCCGGTGACGGGTCGAGCAGTGTGAAGTTGCTGGCGTGGGCATCGACCAACATGTGGCTGATGGTGCGATGCCGGTCCGGTGCGGGCATCGACTCCAATTGCTCGATGAGCTGCTGAAGTTCGAGGCACTCCGGCTTTACCACCGGCAAGAGCGCTGGTGCCGAACCGAGGACCAGGCGGGTGACCTTGTACGGCGTCCCGTCCGAAGCATGTTCCACGACCTCTTCCGGGGTGTCGGCGCGCAAGCCATCAAAGCGACGGCGTGCGTAGGGTTGGACAGCGACCTTGGCCCCTTCGACAGGGATGTCGGTGACCAATTCTCGGTCCAGCACCGCGAACTGCGTGCGGCCGGTCTTGACGACGATGACCTCGTCGGTGGTCGCAACGACCTTGCCCTCGAAGGGCTTGGGGTCGATGCGAAAGCCCAGGGCGGATTCCTTGGGTTGGCCGTCGAAGATGTTGAACTGGAAGCTACGTGCAGTGCGTGGCAGGTGGCCGGCGACCAACAAGGGAAGCTGCTGGCGAATGGCTTGGTGATCCATGGTGGAGTCTCCTGAAACAAAAACGGGACTCCCCAACCGCAAGGGATGGTTTGTCCCTTGGGGTGGATTGGCTGAACGAAATGCGTTCGGAGGATTGATGCAGCCAGTACGCCGATGGCGCACCGCGGTCTTGATGGCCTTGACCGCCTGGGATGCTGCCGGCTACGCCGACGAACACATGCGCAGCGTGACATTGGGCGGGGCCAGGCGCGCGGGCTAAACTGAATCTAGCGGCGACCGTATTGAATGGTGTTGGCCATCTCCTGGAGGCGCGTCGGCTCAGTTCAGGAGCGTGCTCGATCAGGCCTCATTCTGCTTAGACCAACAGCGAGCCTTGCACATGACAACAACGACAGACATCGGAGACCTGCAGGCACCGCAATGGGAAGTGCAGCGGCTATTGGGTCGATGCTTGCTGCGGATTCAGCAGTACGAGCGCCTGATGAAGGCCATCGTGGCGCACCATGATCTGTCCGGCCCTGCTGCAGCGCTGGAGGCCATTCGCGCTACCCGCATGCAGGATGTCGCGACGAAGACCCTGGGCGCCCTGGTCGGCCAGCTATTCGGCTCCTACGTCGTGACGGATTCGGGTCCAGAAGAGGATCTAGCTGATCCTGGAGATGGTGAGGTTGCGTCAGTGCGCATGCGGCTTCAACTGAGCATGGGCGCGGAAGACTATCAGCGCACGCAGGAAGATCTGCGCGAGCTGGTGGCGTTGCGCAATGGCCTGGTGCATCACTTCATTGATCGGCACGACCTATGGTCCGTGCAGGGCTGTCGCAGTGCGCGGGAAGCATTGGTCTCGGCTTACACCCGCATCGATCAGCACTTTGAGCAACTACGCGGGTGGGCCGAGCACATGGACCAGGCCCGGCGCCTGGCGGCCGAATTCGTGCAGTCGAGCGCCTTCCATGAGTTGGTGGTCAATGGCATCGCGCCAGATGGCTCCATTGACTGGGCGGCGTCGGGCATTATTCGCGCCTTGCGCGAAGCGATGGGCGAGCTTGCCGAAGACGGCTGGACGCCCGTTGCAATTGCTGGCCGCTGGGTCCAAGCCAGATATCCGGACCAAGTGCCAACCAAGTATGGCTGCAGTAGTTGGCGGCAGGTGGTTCACGAGTCACGCCTGTTCGAGCTTCGGTATCGGGATGTCGATGGTCGGCGCGCGGGATACTACAGGGCACGTGACGTCTACGTCCCCAAAGAGTGAGGGGCCTTAGTCCTTACAAAGAAAAGCCCCTCATGGTGAGGGGCGTGAAGTGGGGGTGATAGCTGACGCGGTAGCGGGGCTCTAGGCCTGCTCCTCAATGATCGGAAGACCCTCCAGAACTGCTGCGTCTGCATCGAGAACCAGCATGCGTACGTCTGCCTGGCCTGCCAGATGCAACAGGTCGATCAGTTCCTCTGGAACGCCCTTGGCGCGATGTTCTGCACGCAGCTCTTCAGTGGTGATGCCTTCGACGTATTGCAGATTCGTGTCCGTCCAGGGGGTGGCAATCAGCTTGATACCGACGGCCGGGCTGTATGGGATACGAAATGCCACGAAGAGAAACGCCGTCGGTGTTGCGATGTCGGCGAGCTCGCAGAGGAATCGGCCTGCTTCGTCGGTGATGTGCGCAGTGCTGATCTCCCAGCACCGGCTGTAGAAGCCGGTCTCGAATGTCAGCGTACGCACAACCTCCTGCGCAGATTCCCGGGTTTGGCTGTCGCCAACATGGATGAGCGAGCCTTCGACATTCCTGCCGTAGATGCTGTGGAAAACCGCCAGGATGGTTCCGCTGCCACCGCAGGTGGCATCCAATTCTTCGGATATCACCTGGCTGTCAGTGACCAGCGCATACTCCTCATTGAATATGCAGGCATGCAAGGCGACCTGGTCATCAGGTAAGTGGCGCTGAGACGGGTGCAGCGGAACGAAAGTTTGCGGATGGCGATCGTCATAACTGACCACCGCCACGCGTCGAATCTCGAAGCCGTAGTAGCCGCGAGCAAAGGGATTGATCTGCTGGATCATGGTGACATTCTCCGGTGAGGGTTGAAAAGGAGCCAACCCCCGCCGGGGCATGGCCCCGAGGGAAGGAAATGCACCGCGGTCAGGCGGTGCTTGAGGTGGATATTCAGCGCCGAATGATTTCGGCTCTACTGCAACAGTGCGGACAGCCGCTGTTGCGTTTGAGCACGCACCGATTCGTCCTGAATACCGGCAAGCAAGCGCTGAACTTCACGCGTGAAGTGGTTGGCGACAGCGTCCAGGTCCTGCTTGAGCAAAGCCTGCCGGACGGCATCACCGAATTGCAGGGCTTGGCTCGAAGCGCTGTACGCCTCGAACTCCTTACTGAAGAACTGAGCGTCGCCTCCGAAGTTGAAGAGGCGTGGTTTGCTACAGTGCCAGCAGCCCTCGAAGCGGATTTCCTGAAGGCCGTGGCCATCATCGAATCGGGTCGCGATCATGAACAGTGCATCAAGGTCCGCGGCATCCTCGAATTGATGGTGCTCGATGAGATGCGCCAGTGCTTCGTCCTGGTCGGCGCCGAAATGCAGGGACAGGCTCGCCAGCAGCGGTTCGACTGTCTGGGGATCGTCGGGTAGCGGCAGGCCAAGCGAGGTGGTCAGCTCCGACAGCCCTTCGCCGAGGTCTTCCCAGCTCGGGTTGTTGTCCTCGGCAACGAGGGCGATGTAGGCTTGCCCGTCGCCGGGGTGCGACGCGTCAAGTTTGAAGCCGCCGAACAAGGCGGTTATCACAGGGGTGACCCGATCGAGAACGAGAACGCCGGTGGCGTCGTAGTAGTTGTTTGCCATGACTGGCTCCTTGAGGTTGGGAGCGGAGCCAGCCCTTGCGGACATGGCATCCGCGAGGAAGGGCCTGATGCATGCCGCATCGGGCCAAGAGGTGGCAGGCGAGTCAGTCGCCGAAGTCGGTGGTGTCGCCCAGTGCCTTCTGCACTTCGATGAGGCCGCAGTTGGCAAGGACGTACATCTGGTTGTAGTCGTCGCCCGTCGGTGCCTGTTCCGCGTCGTTCAGGCGGGTGTCCAGATCGACGATTTCCTGGCGTACCGAGCGGGCCAAGGCCAAAGGCTCTGGCGCTTCGTCGGTGATCGACTCGCCCAGCGCCGTGAGCACGATGCGGGGAGACAGGGCGTCCGCGAGTGACTCGAAGACGGTCGGCGTTTCGCCGCGGCAGATGGCCTCGGCTGTGCTCTGACCGAAGGGAAACCGCGTGATTTCGTCATCGTCGGCGCCTTCGGTGTCGTAGTCCACGACAACAAATGGTGGCATCGGAAGATGGCGGGGCCAGTCTTGAACGACGATGGCCTGGACCAGGCCACCTTCGAGGACGACCGCAAAGGAGGGAGTTCGGGACATGGTGTTGCTCCTGTGAAAAGAAGGAGGGACACCGCCCCGAAGGGACGGATGTCCCTCATGGGTGTGAAAGAAAATGCGGAGGTTGGCCTGGTGGGGCTTACCAGCCGCTGTAGTTCAGCACCAGATCGGCGATGACCTGACGACGCTCCAGATCCAGGCCGCCGAGATCGGCAAGCCCTTCAAATCCACAACGGCGCAGCATCGCAGCACCCTCACGGGCGTTGTAGAAGCTGACCATCGCGGACAGGAACATGCGTTGACCGCTGCTCAGAACGCCGAGGGCATCGTTGAGCGTCAGCATGTTGGGACGGAGATCCCACTTGCTGGTGGCGTGCTGCAGGCCTTCGTGGGTACCGTTGCCGAACCACTCGGGTCCTGCGATTCCGGCACCGCGCTTCCAGGCTTGGAAGAATGCGTCCGGAGCGCATGCGAAATGCCGCTCTTCCCGCATGATCTGATCAACGACTTCCGGGGGCAGAAGCTGGTTCATGGTGTATCTCCTTGATGAGGGATCAGGGGTTGGGCAACTGGGTCCAGCCGCCTCTTTCGAGGGCACGCTGAGCGGTGGCCGCGCTTCGGAAGTACTCGTTCGATTCGCGAGATACGGGGCCTTCGCTGTCGCGGGTGCCGATGTAGTGGCCCGCTGCGCTTTGCATGACTTCAAGCGACAGGTATTTGCCGACGTAGACCAAGGCCAGATGGCCGAAAGAGGCGCGGTGAGACATGGACGACTCCTAGGTGACAGCGAGACGGCCGTGCCCCTGTCGGGATGGCAGTTCCCGCGGGGGTTGAAGAAAGGAAGATGCATCGACGCCTGAATGGCGTTCATCCGCGGACCGATGCGATGGCGGACTGGTGGATCTCAGGGAGGGGATTCCCTGCGCAGCCGGAGGATCCTTGCTGCTGGCATGGTGCTGACAACGTCAGCGACACATGCGGGAAGCTTTGCCCAAGCAGAGGGGGGAGTCAGGGAGCAATGGGAATCCGCGCTGTACCGGATTCATCGTGTGCCGTGGGCCTGAGCGGTCCTTGTGACCGCACAAAGAAAAGCCCCCGGAGATCCGGGGGCGTGGTGGTGGATGAAAGGTGGATTCAAGCCGTCACTGCGGCCAACTTGCCTTCCGCGTCGAAGGTCAGTTGAACAACGGCCCCCGCCAGCTTGGGCTGTGTCGAATAGCGCAACGTGCTGGGCAGCAGGGCCTGTACAACGCCGGCCGGGGACTGTGAGCAGCCCACGGCGATGAAGGTGTCGATGGTGCGGCCGTCTTCATCCTCGCGATCCTCGTCATAGCGATCATCGAAGACGTAGTCGGAGACCAGCGACGTCACGCTGCCGGCCTCGGCCGTGAGGAACAACGTCACACCTTTGCGAATGGCGCCGACCGCAACTTCCGGCTCGCCGTCGATGCTCACGTAGAGGCTGTCAGCCAAGGCGAGCCCAACTTCGTAGTCGGCCAGACACAGGCTGTCATCACGGTGCAGGATTGAGCCTGGTCGGACATGAACATCCTCCGGTGCAATTGGCCTCACGATTCCCAGCAGCCAGTGCCCGCCGTCGATCCTGCTCTCCTCGACCAAGAAGGCCTTACGAGCCTCCAGGTACACCTCGGCGGTGGGTTCGTCGTCGCCTTCCGATTCGATCCGCCAGGCGCCCGTTTCTTCCAGCATCTCGCGGGCCACGATGCCTTCGGACACGTGGCGATCCCAGTAGTGACGGAATCCTGCCGGTTCAAGGGCCCACGATCGGAACCAGGCTCTTGGAACGAAGGGGACGTCGTTGAGCAGGTCGGCGTTGGATGAATCCACGCAGATGCGCGCGTAATGCACGACAAAGTCGCTGGCCGAGAGACGCTCCTTGGTTTCGATCAACGCCTGGCGATAGGCACCGTCGACCGCGGCTTGGATGCACTTGTGGTCTTCCGCCTCGTTCAGCAGGTGCTGACGATCGGGAAGTCTGGCGAGTGTTTCGGCCGGCAACTGTACGACCTGATGCCTGCAGATCGATGGCGATCGACCGATTGGAAGGCCTTGGAGAATGCACCGCCACTGCGTGCGAGGAGCGGACAGATCGAGCAGGATCTTGCCCATGGGCGTCTCGCGCCATTGCAGCGCGGGGTCCGCCAGGGGCCGAGGCACCTCGTGGCCATTGAGCCAGACTGGAACCGGAAAGGCTTCGCACAGGGTGCGCAAAAGACGGTCAGCCCAAGCAAGAAGGGTCTCCCCCGGCTGCGTTGGCTGGATGCCATCCAATCGGATTTCGGTGCCTACAACCAGATCCCAGGGGAACACCTGAATCGGCTCGCCGCGGATGATTGCCGCCGTAGCGGCGCTGAATGCCTTGCCATCAGACCGGGCGGTCAGGCGTTCAGCGAAGTACAGCGTGGACAACACCCCCATGCCGAAGGCGTTCTCGCGCGTCTGGGTCTGTTCGTCCCAGCCGGACTCGGCAATGTGGATGAGGGTCTGCAGGTCGGTGATGCCGCTGCCGTCGTCACGGATGGTGAGACTGTTGTCTTCCACGGTGAAGTGGATGGCACCGGCTTGTGCTCGTCTGGCGTTCTGCAGCAGTTCCCCGAGCATCGAGCTTTGGTTGAAGGCATGACGCAGGTTGGCGATGAGACGGTTCTGGTTCGTCTGAAGACAGATGGTTCTCATGGAAAGCTCCTTGGATGGCTTTGCGTCCGAGGACGCGTGGATGGGTAGGTCGCCAAGAGGCGAACGAAGGCGCCGCGCACACTGGGAAGAGGTCGGCTTGGGCTTTGGATGGGCAGGTGCGCCCGAGGGATTGCGATGCATCGGCGCCCTGGCGGGCGTGCATCCGCGGCACGATGCGATGCGGATGGGGATGGTCGACACGCCTGGGCGTGGCGCAGCCTGGGGCGACCTTGGCTGCTGGCGGGTTGCTGTTGAAACAGCGAGCCTGTGCCAAGGATCTGGGTCGGGGTTGGTTCTGTCGTCAGGAAATGGGAAACCGGACGTTCCGCGATGGTGGGCGAATCTTCGGAGTGCGCTACATGCGCTGGTACGGCGCGAGAAGGTGCCGGAGGCCGTCTGGCCTCCGACTCAAGACAAGGTCACCACCCATGGGCTGCACAGGGTTCGGTCGTCGGTAGAACCGTCCACTGTTTCAGCATTCACACCCGACCCATATCGTGGCTGGGGTCGGTATTGCCTGGCGCACATCCGCGCACAAAAGGCGCCCGTTGATTCGCCGGCGGGCTCCGGCACTGAATACCGTCGACCTTGAGGGGTCTCCTGGTGGCTCGCGTAGCGCCATGCTTGCGAGGCACCAGGAGACCCCTCTCTGCGGACGGAAGAAATGCCGATCAGGAGAATGCGCAGGCGCGCGATTCGGGTAAAAGTGGCCTTCTCGCCTCGTGGACCAAAGGCGGTCCGCAGAGGCGCGCACACCGTTGCAGAAGGAGTCGCGCGCTGGTTGTCCCGCTGGGAGGCGGGACGGACTGCCATGTCGCCGGCTGCGGGCCGACATGGTGGTGGGATTCAGGGCACTTCAGGGTGCCTTCGGTTTGCTGCGCTTGCGCGTGCCGCCACGTGCGCCTTTGCCGGTCTCGACAGGCAGCGTGCCCTTGCAATCCGGATACCGGCTGCAGGACCAGAACGGCCCGCTCTTGCCGGTGCGTTGGCGCGTGGGGGCGCCGCAGTCGGGACACGCGGGCCCCTGCGGGACCTTGATTGCCAGGGTGGTGCCGCGATACTGCTGGATCAGCTGTGCGATCCAGGACGACTGCTTTTCTATGAACGTATCGAGGCTGAGTTGCCCCGACTCGATCATGTCCAGCGCCTGTTCCCAGATTGCTGTGGTTCCTGGATCCGCAATAGCCGCGGGCACGGTATCGATCAGGGTAAACGCCGCATCCGATGCGCGGATGGCGCGGCCTTTCTTCAGCAGATATCCGCGCCCGAGCAGCCCTCCGATGATGTTGGCGCGGGTGGCTTCGGTGCCAATGCCTACGGTGTCCTTGAGCTTCTGCTTCAGCCTTGGATCGGAGACCAACTTGGCCACGCCCTTCATCGCCTTGACCAACTCGCCTTGCGTATAGGGTTTGGGCGGCAATGTTTTCATGGCCTTGAGTTCGGCCTGTGCGACCCGGCACTGCATGCCGTTTGATAGTGTCGGCAGGATCTGTGCGCGCTGGGCAGGCTCGTCGTCCGGGGCGTCCGGACCACAGTTGATCAACGCCAGACGCCAACCCAGCACCACGACCTGCTTGCCCGTGGCCTGCATCGATTCACCGGCCGACGACAAGAGTGCGACGGTGCGGTCATATTCATGGTGAGGCATGAACTGGGCGAGGTAGTGGGCGCGAATCAGGCCATAGACTGCTTGCTCCTTCTCCGACATGGCCGAAAGCTTGGCTGGCTCCATGGTGGGAATAATGCCGTGGTGGGCAGTGACCTTGCCGTCGTTCCAGGCGCGGGAGACCTGGGCAAGATTGAGCTTGGCCACCATCGCGCCGAGAGTCGGGTCGGTCGCGACCAGCGCGCTCAGGACAGCGGGTACTTCGGTCAGCATGGATTCGGGCAGGTAGCCTGAATCCGAACGAGGGTAGGTGGTAGCCTTATGGGTTTCGTAGAGCGCTTGCGCGATATCCAGCGTTTCCTGCACATCAAGCCCGAATTGGCGAGAGCAGACCTCCTGGAGCGTGCCCAGGTCGAACGGAAGCGGCGGAGCCTCCCGGACGCGCTCGGTTTCCACAGAACTGACCTGAGCCGAGCCGGCCGAGCGGATGCGCTCCAGTGCTTTGCGGGCAACCGCCTCTTGAAGGCAGCGGCCGTTCTGATCACAGACAGCGGGCGGTGCCTGCCAATGGGCCGTGAAGGTGGCCGATGCAGCGTTGAGAGCTACCTCGACAACCCAATAGGGTACGGAGACGAAGCGCGCGATGTCACGATCGCGATCCACGACCAGTTTCAACGTGGGCGTCTGCACGCGCCCCACTGAGAGCACGCCCTCGTAGCCCGCTTGGCGACCCAGGACCGTGAACAGCCGGCTGAGGTTCATGCCGATCAGCCAGTCCGCGCGAGAACGCGCCAGTGCGGAGAAGTACATCGGCAGCGTGTCCGCCGATGGCTTGAGGGAGGACAGTGCCTTGCGGATGGACGCGTCATTGAGCGCCGATAGCCACAGCCGCTGGATCGGGCCTCGGTAGCCGCACAGTTCGATGATCTCGCGGGCGATCAGTTCACCCTCGCGATCCGCGTCCGTCGCAATGACCAGCTCGGTGGCCTGCGCCAGCAGGCACTTGACCGCTTTGAACTGCGTTGCCGTCTTGGGTTTGACCTCGACGCGCCAACGCCCGGGAATGATGGGCAACTGCTCGATGGACCAGCGCTTGAACTGCTCGCCATAGGATTCCGGCGGTGCGGCCTCCACGAGATGCCCAATGCACCAGGTGACGGTGACACCTGAACCGCTCAAGCATCCGTCGCCGCGCTGTGTGGCCCCCAGGATGCGCCCGATGTCTTTACCCTGAGAGGGCTTCTCGCAGAGAAATAGCCGCATGCTGCCTCACCCACATGATGTTGTTCATGGGCGCAAGCATGTCGAGAGATTGCGGTACGGGCAGCAAACAACGCGGATGGCGAGAGATCGCGTTGTGCCCGCAGATTGATCAGTGAATTCGCGCTTTAACTGCACGGCGACGAAGTCGCCGTGGCGCGAGGTCAGTTGCTGCGGTGGGCGAGGCGGTTCTGCAGCAGGAACCAGCACATGTTGAGTGCGAAGGATCGCCCCAAGCGGGCCATCTGGTTTTCGGGGATGCCGATGGGGCGATGCGCGCCCGGACTGAGGAAGCCAAAGACGCCGGCCAGGCCTTTCTCCTCCTCGATGGTGATCTCGCCGCTGTTGCGCAAGAAGCCGATGACCTCGCCCCACTTGGCCGGGTTGTAGGAGGCGGTCGCCTGCTGCTGATGAACGACATCCGCTGCGACATCCACCGCGAGCGATTCGAGTGCAACGCGCGCATTGGTCAGGGCGGCGTTGTAGTCGGGTTGCGCGGCACGGAATGCTTCGGCCGAGTCGTTGATCTTGGCGATGATCGCGTCCCGTTGTGGCGTGCCAAAGCCACGCAATGCGGTGATCAGGTCGTCTTCAACAGGGGCCGCGTCGGCGATGGAGGGGTCAGCCTGCAGCAGCTTCTTGTCCTGCGCGATGTAGCCATCGATCAGCAAGCACTGGGTGAGGTCGTGCATGCGCTCGTCGAAGACTGGCTTCGGAGATATTTTGGCGCGGAGATTGCCGGGCGTTGCAACAATCTCCTGTAGCACCAGTAGCAAGGTTCGATCGCCCTGGTCACGAACGACATTCATGATGTCCGTCAGCAACTGGGCTGGATACAGCGAGAGATGTTCGACGCCGTACTTGCCGAACAGTGCGATGGAGACAGAGGCTTCTTGAATCGACAGAAACTGGGCGAGCGAATAGCGGGTTCTATGGCTGATCACGGATGGCACCCTTCAAGTGAATTGCCATCAGTATGCCGATGAAGCCGAGGCCTATCGAGCAGAGTGGTCGTCATGAGGTGCTGATCCAGGGCGCGATGCGATGGCCGGGAGTTTTGCGGCGTCTTCAGGAGCTTCTGCTAGGCCGCCAAAAGATCCTCTGTGGACGTTGGTGGAGCTATCCCCAGGGGATAGCGTTGCTCCTGGGGATTGGAAGGACGGGAGCAGGCCGCACTGCACTGCTCCTGGTTGATTACGAGGCGTCGTTGTCCTGTTCGCTTGCAGGCTTGGCGCTGAGCCTCACCGATTCCACGCGGAACGGCAGGATGCCCACGCGCCGGGCCTCGATCTTGAACGTGGTGCGTTCGTTTTCGTCGGCATCCTCCCATTCGTCCTTGACCGTGCGGCCTTCGACCATGACGCGCATGCCTTTCTGGTACAGATCCTTCCAATGGTCGGCGTCGCGGTGCCAGATCTCGACGGGTGCCCAGAAGCCACCGCGATCCTCGAAGGTGCCGTCTTTCTTCGGCACCGGGTTGTCGAAGTAGACGTTCAGCCGCAGCAGGCGATTGGGCTCGTCGTTGCCGTTGGCGAACTCGCGGAAGTCGGGGGTGGAACCGATGTTGCCTTCGCCGTAGAAGTGGGTGCTCATATCGAAATCTCCTTGGTGGGTGAAGAGCCCGCCTGGCCCACGGCCAATGCGGGAGGGATGCTGGTGGTCAAGGTTGTGGCAGATGCCCTGACCGTGCGGTGGTCGTGGTTCCCTGGATCCGGCGCAGGTACGCGAGCTCGGCCTGGGCCATCTTGCCGGCGCAGTCCTGAGCCTGGCGGCCCAGTGTGTGCAGCAGGCTGATCTGCATGTTCAGCACGATGCGCTGCTGTTCCAGGGCATACAGGTCGGCCAGCAGGTTGACCGGCGTGGCGGTACTGGCGATGAGTTCCTGCCACAGCGCCACGCCCATGGCGGACCGGTCTGGCCTGCGCCAGCGCAGAAAGGTCGTGCCTGCGCCAGTCTTTTGCTGGGCCAGTTCGGCGGGCAGCAGTTGAAAGGGATGCCCGGTGGCTTGCCGCAGCACGCGCCGTTGCGCCAGGGCGATGAGTTGGTCCCTTTGCGCGTGACATCGGCTGGCCCAGTCTTCGAGAGTCCCCTTACCTTTAAAAGGTCTTAAAAGGCCTTTTAGATAGGCTGCCTGTTCCAGCTTGATGAAGTCCGCCTGTTCCAGCGGACGGAAATGGGCGTGCTGCCCCAGGCTCGGATCCGTCATGCTGGCTCGTCCTCGGCATCCGCGTCGGGTGCGGCGGGCGCTGGCGCAGCGTCGGTGCTCTTGGCTGCAGCGGTCTCGGGGGGCTTGGAATCATCGCGCTGTTGCAGGCCGCGGCGCGAGATCGGCGGCGCGAAGCGGGACCGGCGCGTGCCTTCGAGAACGTCCTGCGGCAGCTCGCCGTATTTTTCCAGGGCCGCGCGGGCTGCGGCATTCTTCGCCGCGAAGTCGTCGCGCGTCGTGCCCGAGTACCTGAACTGCTGCGCCAGTGAGAAGAGGCTGCGAAGCGCATGAGCGCCATCGTTGAGCCAACGTTCCAGGGTGCTGCGGTCGATCAGCGCAGTGTGGTGGGCCAGGATCAGCTTGCGGGCGATGTCGTCGTAGTCGGCCAGCAGGTAGACCGCAGCGAAGCCCAACTGGGCATTGACGAACAAGGGCAGCTTGACGGGCTGCACATTGAGGTTCTCGCCAAGGGTCAGTGCCGTCGGCACACCGGCCAGGGCCTGATCAACCTGCTCTCGCAGCGCCTGCAGGGTGGTCTTGGTCTGATCGAGCTTCTCTTCGATACGCAGCATCCACCAGTCGGAGTACGGGTCGTCCTGCTCGGCGCCGCGCTTCATCTTGTTCATGACTGAGACGTAGCCGTTGAGGCCCACGATGGCCGCTCGGCCGTCGCCTGCGGCGCGGCCATGCCAGATGCGGGAAGCATGATGGGTGTGCAGCGTCAGCGACATCGCGCTGCGAAGCGACCCGAGATTCAACTGCAAGGGTTCATTGATTGCCATGGTGTGGGCTCGCTGTTGGGAAACGAGCCGCCAGCTTCCCGGCGTTGGGGAAGCTCGTCAGTCAACAAATGGAACCTGGAGCCTTCCGCGTTCTCGGCGTGCGGCGGGCCGCTGCCAGCTATCCCCAGGGGATAGCTCCACTGACCTCCATCGAGCGTTGCAACCCAGCGGGCTACGATGACGCTCCGATACCGACAACTGATTGCTTCAATGATGGAGGGGCGGATGGGGAGTAGTGCGAAGCTGGTTTTGAATGGTGAGCAGCGATCTCACGCGGATGCCGTGCTGGAGATGCTCGAGCGTGCCCATCATTTCGAGTGCATGGTGGCGTTTGCGAAGGTCTCCGCGCTACCAGGGTTGCTGACACCGTTGGAGCAGGCGCTGGACCGTGGCATGTCGGCCCGGGTCGCGGTCGGACTGAGCTTCCATCTCAGTGAGCCGCAGCTGTTGCGTAAGCTGTTCGACCTGTCGAAGCGCAGCGCTATGCAGCTCTACTTGAGCACCGGCGATGCGACGTTCCATCCCAAGATCTACGCGACCCAGGAGCCCAAGCGGTGCACGGTGATCGTGGGGTCTGCCAACCTGACGGCTGGTGGTCTCGGCGACAACCACGAAGCTTCGGTCTTGGTCGACGGTCCGGACCCCACGTTGTTTGCGGAGGTCCAGGCGCACTTCGATCTGCTTGTCGCCGAGGAATCGATTGTCCTGGCGACCAAGAAGAGCATTGATCCGTACGCCGTCGAATTTGCGATCCACGATGCTTGGCGCAAGATGGCAAGGAAGCGGGCCGATCGCGTTGCCCGTGATGACTTGCGGGACCTGACGGTGTTGGCGGACCAACTGGCGGAAATGAGGCGCGACGGTTCGTCCCATGGGTTTGCCGCTCACCAGGTACTGCGCAAGTCCAAACTGAGGTTGGCGCGGCAGCAGATCAAGGCCTTGGCCACACCCGTCAAGGGCGGCGCTCGGGGTTTCCTTCCGCGCTATGAAGCACTGATCAACACATTCCATTCGGGGGGACTGCACCGCGCCAAAACCCGCGTTGCCAGAGCGCCTGCGCGATTCCTGGCAGCCATTGCAGATATTGCTGGCCAGCCCGGCCTGGCGCCGGCCGAGGCCTTCGAGCTGTTGCACGCGCACTTCGAGAACATCACTGGGGCTGGTATCAACCTGTTGACCGAGATCCTGCATGCGCTGGACAACCGGCGGTATGCGGTGATGAACCAGAATGCGGTGACGGGCCTTGCGGTCGCAGGGTTCGGTGGCTACCCGGACCACCCGACGAAGTCCAACGTCGATGGCGATCTCTATGCGCGCTACTGCCAGCACGCTCGATCCGTCCAATCAGAGTTGGGACTGGCCAATCTCACCGAGTTGGACGCCTTGTTCAACTACGTGTATTGGCAGGAGGAGCCCGAGGCATAGGCGGAACAGAGACCATGACAGCTATCCCCAGGGGATAGCTCCATGGACATCCAAGGACATCTGCGAGCCGGGCCTCAGCTCTTGCTCAGCAAGTTGCGCAGCCGCTCGATATGTTGGCGGGCCACTTCCGGCGGAACGACGTTGCGCGGCTCCTGCGTTGGCGTCGGAGCAGCAGGAGCCGCGGCCGGCTTTGCCTGACCCGCCCACGCATTGAACTCGCCTCGGATGGCGCGCTGGACGATGCCGAACAGATAGCCTGCCGGGTTGCGGATCGAGCTGCCCTTGCAGCGGGCGTCCCATTCGTCCAGGACGGCCTGGCGCATGGACTCCTGAACCTGTTGCAGTGCCACCATGGCCCCCGCTTGCTGCTCGGGCTTGAGGTCGGTGAAGCGTTTGGGCATTTGCAGGCCGTTCAGCGCATGCGCCCGCGCGGTAGTACGTACTTTATTAATACTTTCCTTACGTACTGTACGGTCCTCCTTCGGATTCCGAAGAGAGGCGTTTTGCGCGGGTTTCGCCCCTGCTTCGGATTCCGAAGCAGGGGCATCGACATTCCGAAGTGGGCGATTCGGCCCTTCTTCGGAATCGTGGCGGGTGTCGTCCTGTGGATAACTTTCAGGGAGCCAGCCGCCCTCGGCCATGCGGCGCGTGAGTACCTGCAGGCGGGTCGGCAGCGCGCGGCCGCTGAGCATCGGGTCTTCGGCAATGTCCTTGAGAGTCTGGATGCCGACCGCTTGAATGGCCTTGGCGGAATGGCCCAGGGCATGGCTGACCAGACCCAGGTAGTCAGGATCCAGTTGCATGGCCTCGAATGGTGTCAGGGGCTCATCATGCAGGACGTAGAGGTTGCCCTGGATGCGGCCGGTCTTGGCATCGCGTCGCCGGCGAACGAGGCTGAGCCAGCGTGTCAGGCGCAGCAGGGTCAAGGCGCGGGCAACGGTTTCGTGCGAGGCTTGCGGACCACAGGGCATGGACGCCAGCCAGGGCCTGAGCTGCTCATAGGTGGGGAATGCGGTGAGCCCGTCGTCGTTGAGCAGCAAGCGAAACACTTGCCAGGCGTTGCGCTCCATGGGTGTGAGCCGTCGATCCAGAAAAAGTGCGCGGGGCACGCTCTCGTGACGGTTGCCGCTGTAGAGGAAGCCATCCGTGGGTGCGGGTGCGGGCGCGGCCTGTTGTTGGGCCGCAAGGGTCTTCAAGGCGCCATCGAACAGGTCTGATAGCGGAACGGGGCCTCGGCGCTGGATCTCATCATCCACCGCCATGACCTAGACCAGTCCCTGGTCGACCCAGGACTTGATGGTGGCCCAGACTACCGACAGGGGCAAGGCCATGCCTTCTGCGAGATCCATGGCGGCGGCCAGGAGCGATGCCTCATCGGCGCGTTCCACAGCCTGCTGCGCAGTGAGCGCTTTCCAGCGTTGCCACAGTTCCGTGTCTTGTGTTTCGTCCAGCACAGGATGCCGACCTTTGCGTTTGGGCAGGCTCAGAATCTCGCGGCGCAGGGCGACTTCCTGATGGGTCAGACCGTAGAAGCGGCTGACCATCTCGGTGCTCGCGCCCAGGCGCAGCATGCGGTCAACGGTCGCAATTTCCTTCTCCACGTCGAGCGCCTGGACGAGCAGGCGACGCAGCACCTCTCGATTGATGGACACGGAGCACCAGGACACGGATGCATTGGCCAACACGCTGATGAGGGCCGGGTGCTTGAGCGCGTCCAGGTCGTCATCGCCGAACCCCATCGCCTTGCAGCGGCGCAATTGCCCATTGCGCAGGTCATGCAGAGCCTGGGCGATGACGGCTTGATTGAGCGGATGGGGTGTCGACATGGCTAGCCTCCTTCGCTCATGAGCCTGGATCGCTGCTGCCGGACACGAGATCCAGTAGTCGGCGAGCCAGGCGCAGCAGTCGGAACAGCTTGACCAGAGCGGTGTCGCTCAGCCGCTTGGCCGGATCACCCTTGCCGTGCAGAAGCTGCGGCAGGGAATGGGGGAGACGCTCCAACTCCGCGGCAGATCCCCGCCCGCTGAGGGATGCCAGAAGCATCAGGACATCTGCGCCGATCCGCGACACGCCAGATGCGGGTTGGCACTGGAACCCGATGCCGTCGTCGCACGGGACGATCCGATCAGCGAGCGATACCTCGTCCGCAATCTCGCGAGCAAATTGCGCGATGTGAACGCGAAGGTGCTCGGGAAGGTCAAGACTGGGATCGATGTACCAGACATCGGAGATCGGGTAGAGCCCACCGGCCTGGACGGGAATGGCCTGCAGCACGTTGTGCTCGAAGTCCGGCGGCAACGTATCGCCGAGTTGCCCCGCGACCAGGCGCTGGATCGATTGCAGGCGCTCTGTCGTCGGCGCGGGGGAGACGATGTGCTCCTGTACCAGAACTCCAGCAGCGAGGCCTGCATTGGGAGATTCGTCGTCGGATGGTCGAGTGTTGAATGCGATGGTGGGCGCTACCGGCGCCGGCTCTGGCGATCGGCCCGTAACACCTGCGGCTGCTTGCGCAGCAGACGTTGAGCTCTCTGTGGGCGGACGTGTTTCCTCGGGTGGTGAGGTTCGCGATGGACTTGACGCCCCTGTCTGTCCCTGCGTCGCCGCAGCGTGCTGTTGGGCCGAGATCGGGTCACTGATCAACGCGCGCTGACGGCTCTCGCTCTCATTGAGGTCCAGGCTCAGGGTGTCATAGTCGACGCCCACAAGTTCTGCCATCTGGCCGATCAGTTCATCCTGGACACGCTGGGCGGAGAAGTCGTCCGGCTGCGCATCGAACTGTGCCAACACGTCGAGGAAGAAGTCATCGAAGCCCAATGTCGGTTTGCGCGAGGCCGCGTATCGATCCCAGATGCGCTCGCTGGCTTTGCGCATCACTGCAATGCGTTCCACCTGGTGTCGTCCCAATCCAGCGTAGAGCACGCTTGGGATGGCCGGGAGGAGATAGTGCACAGCATCTTGCATCCTGCTGATATGCGACTGCTGTACGGGGTAGCCATCGGCCGACAGCCGCCTGGCCAGCTCCGACTGGCTCAATGGGTTGCCTGCCTCCAGTTCGTAGAACTCGCGAGCTTTCTCGACGCCGAGGGCGCGCTCGATAAAGGTCAGGCCCCCACGCAGCTCGTTCTCGGCCAGATGTCCGGTGAGGGCAACGATCTCTCCGCGCTCCGGCCAGGGCCGGAATAGGCACGAGAGGCGATAGAAGCGTTCTTGCTTGGTTTCGGACCACAGCTCGCGCAGGATCGCCAATCGGGTATTGCCGCCATTGCGGATGATGTAGTTCTCTTCGCCGGGCCTGCGGGTGATGGCCGGCGGTGCGTCAAGGCCGCGCTCCCGGATCGAGGCCTTGATGTCCTCGTAGGCTGGATTGCGTTTAACGCGTGGATCATGGTCGTAGGGCCGCAATTGGTCCAGTGTCACGACCATGGGCGTGTCGGCAATGGGATCGCTCAGCGTCGTGGCGGATGGGCCGTTCCGCTGAAAACCCGCGGCGAGCAGTTTGCTAGCCATGTCCTGCGGAGTCATGTCAGCCATGGCGATTCCCCTGGGGATCGCCCAACGCACGGTCACCGGCTTCTCGATCGGCCCGTCGGATCTGCGAACGCGCATTAAGACTCGCGCGGTGATCGCTTGCCGTCGAACTGGTGTAGATGGGGGCGCAGCCGACCTTGGTGAACTTCAGGTGGCCTCCTGGTGTGCGTTTGACGTGCCACCCCTCAGCGACCGCAAATTCGATCAGTGTTTTCAACCGTTTGTGACCGCGGGCCAGCTCATGCGCGTTCGCCATGACCGCCCCCTCTGATCTCCGGAGACTTGCCCGCGACCTGTGTGAATCGTTCCTGCCAGGTCGGTAGCAGTTCGCTTGCCAGGGCGCACATGGTGTCCAATGCGGCGGGAGCGACTCGGCCGGGTGGCTTCCGGAACTCGATCCGGTGCACAGGCAGGCCTCGCGTTGACGCGCGCGGATAAGCCTCGATCGCCGGGACGTTGGTGTCCAGGACGTCCGCACCAACATGTCCCTGGAACATCTCGCGCAAAGCCTGCTGGATCAGCCTGGCGTTTGATGAGACAGGGTGAACGCGGTTGATCAGCAGATGCAGTGCCGGCGGCTCGATGCCAAGGTGACGGTATGGCGCGATGTCCTCTATCAGTTGCAAGGTGCCCCGGCGAAGCTCTCGCGCCGCCAGGATCTCCGGTGTGACGGGCGAGAGCGCCATGTGCGAGGCCAGGAGCGCCATCTCCAGCATGACGCTGCGGGCGCCCTGGGTGTCGATCAGCACTAGGTCATACCGAGGGGCCAGCGTCGGCAACAGGTGGCGTAAGCGCAGGCGGCCATCTGGCGCATGCAGCAACAAGGTGTTGAGCTCGCCGCGGTCGTCGTTCGACAGAATCAGGTCCAAACCCTCGACCACTGTGCGCGAGATCAGTTGCTCGGGGCGTTGCTCGTTGAAGGCCAGCAACTCGTAGATGCCCCCCGTGGCCCGGTGCGTCAGCTCGAAGTACGACGACAGGGTTGGCTGGACATCGAGATCAATCAGCAGCACGCGCAACCCAGCGTCGGCGACCAATCCTCCAAGATTGGCCGCGGTGGTGGTCTTGCCGACCCCACCCTTGGTGGAAATGACGGAGATGACCTTCATGGCAATCTCCTCAGGTGTTGTGCGTGAGAGCATGCGAGTGCGCGCGGTTCTTCAAGCGTTCCCCAATCCACAGATCCACTTCGGCCGAGTCCCAGCCGACGGCGCGCACCCCCAGGCGCAATGCTTGGGGGAACTGTCCCTTTTTCATCAGGGCGTAGATGTGGGCGCGCTTGAAGCCTGATTTAGCCTCGACTTCATCAAGCCGCAGGATGCGGCGCTCGCCCGGCTGCAGTACGGTTGTCTGCGACATGTGGGTCACTCCTTAACGCTCAGTGGCGTTCGTTGGCGTGACCTCTATTCAATAGACATGGCTGTCGAAGTACACCGCAAATGCGGTTTCCAATACCGCACATACAAGCTTGCATCTGCCGAATGTGAGCCATGCCCGGGAGCGGTGCTGGAGGGAGCGCGCGCATGCTCCGCCAGTGTGAACCGTTCCAGCGCATTTAACGCATTCGACGGCTGGAAGACAGCCGGGCGAATGGGAAAGGTTCTAGAGTCTGGACTGGCGGTCACGGGTGAATCGGCGGACCACCAGCGCTAGCTCGTAGCGTCGTACGGTTGACTGCGAGTTGCCGAACTATCCAGCCGAGATAGAGTCGCGAAGCTTTCGGCGTGCGAGGGCAAACTTTCCTTGCAGTGTTCTCTCGGCAATGCCCATCGCACTTCCGTAGTGAGCAATCAGGGCCGAGACAATCGCTTCTTGCGTTCGAAAAGTCGAATACGCAATTCCTGCCGGAGATTGACCAAGCATCAGGTCGAGCATGCCGCCCACTATGTTCAGGTAGGTGGACTCGGCCCGCTCACTGATCGGGCAGTGGTTGCAAGCGGGGATTATTGATGACTGCTTTAGCAGTCCGTCATGGCGTTCCTGAAGGGCTTGAAGCTGACGGTGGCAGTGTTCCAGCTCGGTCTTGAGCGCCTGACGCTCGATGAGCATAGCCTGACCGGTTTCCAGGGTGATGACGGGGTGTGCGATACGCTCAGTTCGGCTGAAAAGAAAGCCAGGACGATGTTCCGGATAGTGTGTTCGCATCCAGCGCTTGAGGTCGATGTGGCGGATGGTCAGCTCTGTGGAGTCGAACAGCGATTCGTCATTTTGGGTAATACCGGCGCGGCCGTAGGGAAGGTCGCCGTTGACGATGGCGTCGTAAATCCGATCGTTGCACAGCCGGAGTTCTTCCCAGCGCGGGCAGTCTAGCGTGGCAGGTAAGCAGCGCAGCGAAGATATCGAAGACACGATGGCGTGCTTGTGTCGTAGAAGACCTGCCCACCGGATGGCTGCTTCGATGGGACGATAGAACACCTTCGACCTTGGCGGATCCTTATGCATGCATTCAGCTCCTTGTGGGAGTGCTACATCACTGACTCCTATGCTGCCGGCCTGGTGCCGGCCCGTTGATGTTGCTGAGTTGATAAAGCAAGGCTGCCCTCGATGCCTTAGGCGACGTGACGTCGTGCTGGACAAATGGCTATCGAATGCTCAGGGTGAACAAATGGAGACTCGATGCCTGCGGCCCGCGACATGCGGCTAAGAGTAGTGCGCCTTCGCACATGTCAGCGTTGTGACAACCGCCTACTTCGGCAAGACCTATTTGGCATCGCCTGTTCGATCTACGGTCTGATAAGGCTGGTTTTGGGTATCTACTGCGTTGAGTGAAGCGTGCGGCGCATGGATGAGACTCCGGAGGTATGCTGATAGACGGAAAAAGACAGAGCTGGTCCGGCCTGGAAGCACGTGTATGAACCGCTTGGAGCGTTGTGTCATGGGCGCCAGTGATCGACATGCCGCGCTTGAGAATTCCACGCCACACGGGATCGAGCTTTGGCAAGAGGGAACGCCAGCATGGCCGATCACGCCACGCCCATATAGCATGGGCCTTGGAGATGGGGGCAAACTTGGGTTGCCTAGGTATTCACCAACTAAGGAGGGGGCGTGGCGATTATTCAAGAGATTCACGCATGGTCCAAAGGACTTGCTGCTTGGCAGCAAGATGCCATCGCTCGGCTGTATGAAGATAGAGCCCTAGGAAATGATGATCTAGACGAGCTTTTTGCCCTGGCCAAGTCCGAGGCGGGTATCCCTGATCCTTTAGGGCGGCAAGCCAAAGCACTTCAAGACGCGGAGGTGGCGTTGCCTGCGGATCCAGCGCGCGTGGTGCAACTCCTTCGCGTCAAGGATATTGCTCACGTGAACGCGTTGGCCCATGGTGGTGGAATACCGATCGCCCGGCATGGGCTGACCGTTATCTACGGGGAGAATGGGACGGGTAAGTCGGGGTATTCCAGAGTGTTCAAACACGCCTGCCGTGCTCGAGATCGACGCGAGCCCATTCTTCCCGACGCGAATGTGGATCCGCAGGCTGCTGGCAAGGCGCAGGCTGTATTCGAGGTCTTGATTGATGGGGAGGCAACGGATCTACTTTGGTGTTATGGGCAACCCGCACCCGAGCCGCTATCGGATATTTCCATTTTCGATACCCACTGTGCACGTGCCTATATCGACAATCATGGGGATTTCGCCTATGCGCCTTATGGTCTGGATATTCTTGAAGGGTTGGTCGGCGCTTGCAATAAGCTCAAAGTGCGTGCTACCCAAGAGAAAGTAGCCAACGCACCAAGTGATGCCGCTTACGTTGCCCTGACCAAAGAGAAGACTGCGGTAGCTGCACTGCTTCTCGGCATCCCTGCGAGAACCAAAGCGGAGCAGATTGAGGCGCTGTCTGCGCTTGGCGAGGAAGAAAAGAGCAGACTTGTTCTGCTAACCAGAACTCTGGCGGAAGCTGATCCTAAGCAAAAAGCTCAAACGCTGCGTCAGAAGGCGATGCGCTTCACTGGTCTGAAAGATCGTCTTCTGGCGGCAACTGCCGTGGTCAGTGACGAGAAAGTCAACCAGCTTCGGTTGCTCATCCAGAGGTCAAAAGAAACAAAAGCAGCGGCCGAAGTGGCCGCAACCGAATTCCGTCAAACTCCTGGCCAGCTATCGGGTACTGGGGGCGAGGAGTGGAAACTGCTTTTCGAGGCGGCACGAGCTTTTGCTGAGGTTTCTCACGTCGACCATGAGTTTCCTGCGCTTCCAGAGGATGCTCAATGCCCTCTATGTCAAAACGCTCTCGGTCCATCCGGAGCGCAGCGGCTTGTGCTGTTTGACACCTTTATAAAACAGGCCGCAGAGAAGGCGGCGAAGGACGCGCGGGAACTCGCGACAACGGCTTACCGGGCGTTGCAGCAGGCATCGGTCGATCTTGTGTTCGGCGATGCATTGGTTGAAGAGCTGACTGAGATCGATACAGAACTTGCCGCTGCCTTCAAGGTGATGCAAGAGAGCTTGACGGCTCGAAAGGCATCCGTGTTGAAGGCCGCTGGTGCGGAGCTTGCGTGGGATGAGGTTGACGCTCTTGCGGCTCATCCGCAGGGTCGGCTACTTGTTGTGATTGAAGGCTTGCAGCAGCAGGCCAAAGCGTTAGACGCTACCGCTGATGAGAAGGTTCGCGCAGGCATGGCGGCTGAGAAGTTGGAGCTCGATGCCCGAGTACGCTTGGGCGAAGTGAAGGGGGCCGTTCTGGAGGCGCTCAACAAGCACGAGATTTGTCGGAAGCTGCAGGTGTGTATCGATAGCCTGGATGCCCGAGGCATCTCCAGAAAGTCGACCGAGCTTTCTCGCACCACCGCCAGCCAAGATCTTGCGGACGCACTCAATGAGGAATTGAAGCGACTGAAGGTTCATCATCTAAAGGTGGTCATGAAGCCCGAGTCACCTGGTGGGAAAACCCAGTTCAAGTTGGTCTTGCAGTTGCCAGGGGGCGGTAGTCCGGCAGCAATCTTGAGCGAAGGTGAGCAACGGGCCATTGCTATCGCTTCATTTCTTGCCGAAATAAAACTTTCCAAGGGCCATGGTGGCATCGTGTTCGATGACCCGGTTTCGTCGCTGGACCATCGACGTCGCTGGGAGGTGGCGGAGCGTCTGGCGGAGGAATGCTTGACTCGGCAGGTGATCGTGTTCACGCATGACATCTACTTCCTGTGTATCTTGGAGCAGAAGACGGAGGAACTCGGTGCAGTCATGACCAAGAACTACATCCGAAGGACGGCTCAAGGTTTTGGGGTTCATTCCCAAGATCTTCCGTTCGACGTTCTTGGCACCAAGGATCGAATAGGACGACTCAAGCAAATGGCGGTCGAGGTCCGTAAGGCACAGAAGGAAGGCAATGACGACGAGCATCGCCGGTTGACTTCACATTGCTACGGGAGGCTTCGGCTTGCTTGGGAACGATGCATTGAGGAGGTTCTTCTAAACGGAGCAGTGCAGCGCTTCGGCGAGGGTGTCTCTACGCAAAAGCTGAAGTCAGTGGTGGTGACCGACGATGACTATCGGGAGGTCGACGCTGGGATGACGAAGAGCTCCAAGTTTGAACATGATGCCGCGACGGCGGTAGGAAGACTTCCTGTCCCGGATCCGGATGAACTGGATCAGGACATTGCCAAGCTTTCAGCCTGGCGTGAGACTGTCAACAAGCGGCTGGGTGAAACGGCGAGAGCGAGAGCCTGACGGTCGCGGGCCTGAGCCCTCATAAGCCACCGGTGTCCGGCGACCCATTGGCTTTCATGTCCAGTGGCTCGCGACCTTGGTGGCAGTCACTAGACGTTGATAGAAGTTTTTGGACTGACTTCGTTGACGGTGTGTGAAAACAAGGCTAGAATCGTGGCTTCACTGATTCATGCAGTGGAAGCAAAGCGTTGGAAATCAAGGACTTAGTGCTCTAGTGCTTGTCTCGTTTCCCGCTCCAAATTGTGAACTGCAGGCTCCGGTCGAAGTCTGTAAGTTATTGAAAAATGGGGCGAAAGCCCTTTTTTCATGTCCGCAGGATTCCAGGAAGATCCATTTGCAGGCCGGGACCTCCCGCGATCATGGGCCTGGTTTTCCGATAGACTCGAATGAATGGCCTGGTGGCAGAGTGGTTATGCAGCGGACTGCAAATCCGCGTACGCCGGTTCAATTCCGACCCAGGCCTCCACTGAAACCCGCCCAGGCGGGTTTCATCGTTTCTGAAGATTGGGATCGGTCCAGATCAGGGCGTGCTCCGGGGGCATGCAGATGCAGGCGGCATCGAATTCCCGGTTCCTGGAGGCCGTGCCGGCGCGAAGTCGCGACCCTGAGTCGCCGCGTTGTTGCGTCAACAGGAACTTGCATTTCGTGTCCTTGGAAGCGTTTCGGGCTCAATCTGCGCGGGGCGAGAGGCTTGCTCCCAGACATCGGCATTCACATCCGGGCGGCGATCAGGCACGCTATTGCGTATGCCCGGATGGCGAAACTGGTAGACGCAAGGGACTTAAAATCCCTCGACCGCGAGGTCATGTGGGTTCGATTCCCACTCCGGGCACACAAACCATGGCGAGGTGCCTGCGGGCCTTCGCCGCATGGACCGCGAGGATCCACCAGGAAATGGCATGACGGCCGCAAAGCTTGTCGACATCGCTTCGGCCACCATCGGTGTGATCGGGCTGGGGTATGTGGGATTGCCGCTGGCTGCCGAGTTCGGGCGACGGCGTCGTACGGTGGGGTTCGATATCGATGTGGCGCGCGTGGTGCGGCTGCAGGCAGGGCACGACGACACCCTCGAACTTGTGCCGGAACAATTGGCCGAGGCGCATCTGCTCGAATACAGTGCGGATCCGGCCACGTTGACCGATTGCGGCATCTTCATCGTCACCGTGCCGACACCGATCGATGCGCACGAACAGCCGGATCTGGAGCCTCTGCGCAGCGCTACCCGGCTGATCGCATCGGTGCTGAAGCCGGGCGATCTGGTGATCTACGAATCCACGGTCTATCCGGGCACGACCGAAGAAGTCTGCGTGCCGATCCTGGAGTCGCTGTCGGGGCTGCGCTTCAACGAGGGTTTCTACTGCGGCTACAGCCCGGAGCGGATCAATCCGGGTGATCACCAGCGGCGTCTGCCGGACATCCGCAAGATCACCTCGGGCTCGACGCCGGAAACAGCCGCGGCGGTGGATGCGCTGTACACGGCCATCATCACCGCCGGCACCTGGCCGGCGCCGTCGATCCGCGTCGCCGAAGCCGCCAAGGTGATCGAGAACATCCAGCGCGACGTCAACATCGCATTGGTCAACGAACTCGCACTGATCTTCGATCGCCTCGGCATCGATACCCAGGACGTGCTGGAAGCGGCTGGCAGCAAGTGGAATTTCCTGCCGTTCCGACCGGGCCTGGTTGGCGGCCACTGCATCGGCGTTGACCCGTACTACCTGCTGCACAAGTCCGAGAGCGTGGGCTACCACCCCGACCTGATCCACACCGCGCGCACGATCAACAATCGCGTGGCGTTGCATGTGGTGGAACGGGTGCAGACGCTGCTGGCCGAGCGCGATGTGGCGATGCCGCAGGCACGCATTCTGGTGCTGGGCGTCACCTTCAAGGAGAACTGCCCGGACCTGCGCAACAGCCGTGCACTGGAATTGGTGGAGTCCTTCGCCGATCTGGGTGCTGCGGTCGATGCGGTCGATCCCTGGGCTTCGCCCGAGGAAGCCAGGAGCAAGGCTGGCGTCGTGTTGGCATCCGAGGCGGTTGCCGGCGACTACGACGCCGTTGTGCTTGCGGTCGCGCACCGGCAATTCCGTGAGTTCGATGCGGAGCGTATCCGTGCGCTCGGAAAGCCCGGCGCGGTCGTCTACGATGTGAAATCGGTCTGGCCGAGGGAACTCGTTACCGACCGCCTGTAGCCCTCACGCCATCAGGAGGCCCGATGCACCGTTACCTGGCTTTGGCCATCAGCGTTGCGATGTTGCTGTTGAGCGTGACCCTGGCCGTGCGCTGGCCGGATTGGTGGTGGAGCACGGCAGTGTTCGCGGTGCTGGTCGTGCTTGGCATCTGGGATCTTGCACAACGTCGCAGCACGTTGCGACGCAACTATCCGATCCTCTCGCATTTCCGCTATGGGCTGGAATCGATCGGGCCCGAGATCCGGCAGTATTTCGTGCAGAGCGATCTGGACGAAGTACCGTTCTCGCGTCAGCAGCGCACGCTGGTCTACCAGCGCTCCAAGAACGAAATGGACGTGGTGCCGTTCGGCACGCTGCGCAGCACCTACGCGGTGGACTACGAGTGGATCAATCACTCACTCGCGCCGAGCCATATCGACAGCCATGATTTCCGCGTGGTGATCGGGGCTGGGAGTGCACGGCCGTACTCGGCGAGCGTGTTCAACATTTCGGCGATGAGTTTCGGTGCGCTGTCGGCCAATGCGATCCGTGCGTTGAATGAGGGCGCTCGTCGCGGCAACTTCTATCACGACACCGGCGAGGGGTCGATCTCGCCCTACCACCGCGAACACGGTGGCGATCTGGTGTGGGAGATCGGCTCGGGCTACTTCGGTTGTCGCGACGAGACCGGGCGTTTCAGCGAGGAGCGCTTCGTCGCCAACGCCAGCGCCGAACAAGTGAAGATGATCGAGGTGAAGCTGTCGCAGGGCGCCAAGCCGGGTCACGGCGGCGTGCTGCCGGCGGCCAAGGTGAGCCCGGAGATCGCGCAGACGCGCGGCGTGCCGACCGGTGTGGACTGCGTTTCGCCAGCGGCACACTCGGCTTTCTCGACGCCGGTTGAACTGCTGCAATTCGTTGCGCGACTGCGTGAGCTGTCCGGTGGCAAGCCGACCGGTTTCAAGCTCGCGATCGGCCATCCCTGGGAGTGGTTCGGCATCGCCAAGGCGATGCAGGAGACCGGATTGCTGCCGGATTTCATCGTTGTCGACGGCGCCGAAGGCGGTACCGGCGCGGCGCCATCCGAGTTCGTCGATCACGTCGGCGTGCCGATGCACGAAGCGTTGATGCTGGTGCACAACACGCTGATCGGACTGGATCTGCGTGATCGTATCCGGATTGGCGCGGCATGCAAGATCACCAGCGCTTTCGACATCGCGCGCACGTTGGCAATGGGCGCGGACTGGTGCAACGCGGCGCGTGGCTTCATGTTCGCACTTGGTTGCATCCAGTCGCTCAGCTGCCATACCGACCGCTGCCCGACCGGCATCGCCACGCAGGATCCGCGTCGCTGGCGGCACCTGGACATGCCGGACAAGGCAGAACGCGTGTATCGCTTCCACGAGAATACGTTGAAGGCGCTGCGCGAACTGCTGTGCGCGGCCGGACTGGACGACCCGGCGCAACTGGGGCCGGAACACATCATCCGTCGAGTGTCGCAGGTCGAGATTCGTTCGCTGGCCTCGCTCTATCGTTTCCTGGAGCCCGGCGAGCTGCTGGATACGGTCTCCACGCACGCGGTGTTCCGTGACTACTGGGCTGATGCGCGCAGCGATTCGTTCCAGCCACCGGCGCGGATCCGGGTGTTGCGGGAGAGCAAGTCGCGTTGATGTTCGCGAGTGCTTTCCCGTTGCCTCCAGACAAGCGGGAGCAACAGACGTGGATCGAAAGTCCCGGGGTCCCTGCCTGCTCGGGGACGAGGAGACAGGGCTGAGGATCTACGACTTGCCTGCGTCAGCGAGCCAGGTCACGACGCCCCGTCCGGCGCGCAATCCACTGGCGAAACAGGCCGTAAGCAGGTAGCCGCCGGTCGGGGCTTCCCAGTCCAGCATTTCGCCGGCGCAGAACACGCCGGACAGGGCATCGAGCATCAGCTGCGCGTTCATCGCTTCAAGCCGCACGCCGCCGGCAGTGCTGATGACCTCGGCCATCGGTCGTGGTCTCAGCAGACGCAGCGGCAGTGCCTTGAGCGTGCGCGCCACCCTTTCCGCGTCCTGGCCGGCTTCCTTGCCCAGTGCTTCGAATAGCAGCGCGGTCTTGACCGCATCCAGCCCGGCATTACGACGCAGGTGTTCGCCGAAGCTGCGGCCCTTGCGTGGCCGGGCCAGCTCCTCCTGCAGTCGAGCCAACTCGCGACCGGGCACCAGGTCCAGGTGCAGCAGCGCATGTCCATCGCGATGGATGGTGTCGCGCAGATCGGCGGCCAGCGCATAGATCAGGCTGCCCTCGATGCCGTACGCGCTGATCACGCACTCGCCCTGCAATTGCCGAGGCCGGCCTTCGAGGTCGGCCCAGTGCGCGACCACCGGCTTCAGTGGTGCACCTGCATGCCGTTGCACGAACCACGGCGTCCAATCGATATCAAAGCCGCAGTTGGCCGACTGCAGTGCAGCGATATCCACGCCGCGCGCGTGCAGCGTTTCGGTCCATGCGCCGTCGGAACCCAGTTGCGGCCAGCTGCCGCCACCGAGCGCGAGCACGGTCGCATCGGCGTGCACATCGATCTCGCCGTCTGCGGTGGCGAAGCGCAGCGCTCCGGTTTCGTTCCACCCCAGCCAGCGATGCTGCACATGGAACTGCACGCCGCTGTCCTTGAGCCGGCGCACCCAGCCGCGCAGCAATGGCGCCGCCTTGCGATCGAGCGGAAACACCCGGCCGGAACTGCCGACATAGGTTTCCACGCCGAGGCCGCGTGCCCAATCGCGCAAGGCGTCCGCATCGAAATCCGCCAGCCAGCCGGTGACTTCCTGCTGGCGCTCGCGATAGCGCGAGGCGAACAGCCCGGATGGATCGGAATGGGTGAGGTTGAGCCCACCCTTGCCGGCGATCAGGAACTTGCGCCCGACCGAGCCCTTGGCCTCATAGACGTCCACCGCGTAGCCGGCTGCACGCACCGTTTCGGCCGCCATCAGGCCGGCGGGACCGCCGCCGATGATGGCAACGCGTGCGGGAGAACTGGCGTGCGTGTCTGGCATCAGTTCGCGCGTATGTCGAGCAGTTCGACGTCGAACACCAGCGAAGCGCCCGGCGGGATCACGCCGCCGGCGCCACGATCGCCGTAACCGTACTCGGCCGGAATCATCAGCGTGCGCTTGCCGCCGACCTTCATGCCGACCACGCCTTCGTCCCAGCCACGGATCACCTGGCCGCCGCCGAGACGGAACTGGAACGGTTCGCCGCGATCCACCGAGCTGTCGAACTTCTCGCCGTGCTTGCCTTCGGCGTGCTCGTCGTAGAGCCAGCCGGTGTAGTGGACGCTGACCAGATCGCCGGCCTTGGCCTCGGTGCCGCTGCCGGGCGTGGTGTCGATCTCCTGGAACTGCGCGATGGTGCCGCCCGGAGGCGGTCCTGGCGGCGTGCAGCCGGCCAGCAGACAGAGCAGCAGCAAGAAGGAGAGTCGCAGCATGGTGGGATCCGGCTAAAAGGGGCGGGGATTATCGCATCCGCGCCGGCTATCATCCGCGCATGGCGAAACTGCTGATGAACCTGCGCAACGTTCCCGAAGACGAGGCCGACGAGGTCCGTGGCTTGCTGCGCGAGCACGGGGTTGATTTCTACGAGACCCGCCCGAGCGTGTTCGGGGTTTCCGCCGGCGGCATCTGGCTTTCCGATGCGGCCACGCTTCCGCGTGCACGTCAGCTGCTGGCGGAATATCAGCAGCAGCGCGGCGATCTGGCGCGTGAGCAGCGGCGCCAGGCATTGCAGGACGGCACTGCCGAGACCTTCGGCTCGCTGCTGCGGCGCCGCCCGTTGTATGTGCTGGCGACGCTGGTGGCGATGTTGCTGATCGCCGCGCTGGTGCTGCTGCCGTTCGTGTTGCTGAAGGGCTGATCGCCAGCGACGGGTAGAATGGGCGGATGCTTACCAACACCGCCGCCTACCAGTTTGTCGCCATCGACGATCCCGAAGCCCTCGCCGGACATATCCGCGAGCGTGCCGCAGCCGCAGGGCTGATGGGGACCGTGCTGGTGGCGGGCGAGGGCATCAACCTGTTCCTGGCGGCGCCCGGCCCGGATATCGATGTGTTCTATGACTGGCTGCGGGCGGATGCCCGTTTCGCCGACATGCGCATCAAGTACAGCTACAGCCAGCATCCGCCATTCGCCCGGCTCAAGGTGAAGGTAAAGCCGGAGATCATCAGCTTCCGGTGCGAGGATGCCTCACCGCTGCAGACGCGTGCGCCTGCGGTATCGCCGGTGGTGCTGCGACAGTGGCTGCGCGATGGTCATGATGACAGCGGACGCCGGGTGGTGATGCTCGATACGCGCAACCAGCAGGAAGTCGAGCACGGTACGTTCGCCGGCGCGTTGACGTTCCCGATCAACAAGTTCACTGACTTGCCGCAGGCACTCGAACCACATCGCGATGCGCTGGCCGATGCGACGGTGGTGAGTTTCTGCACCGGTGGCATTCGCTGCGAGAAGGCAGCGCTGTGGATGCATGCCAGTGGCATGGACAATGTGTTGCAGTTGGATGGCGGAATCCTCGGATACTTCGAGGAAGTGGGCGGCGAGGGCTACGAGGGCGGCTGCTTCGTGTTCGACGGCCGTGTCGCGCTGGATCCGCAGTTGCGCCCCTTGCACGACCCGGAGATGCAGCTATCCGGCGAGGTCGGGAAAATCTGACCGATCATTCACGGGATGCCCGATGGCCGGGTCCGGCCCGGGATCGGCAAGATCGGTTCACGTGATGGATGGGGCAAGCATCCTCACGTAATCAGCAAGCAGCTTGGCGGTCGCGTGTGACAGGCCGTGGTTGCCAGCCAATGTTTTCGTTCGTGCTTCGAGAATGCGCGTGGCGGCGGCATTTGTCCCGCATTTCCACGGCATGGAATCTCTTGCCCTGAATTATTCATGGAGCTAGGCTGGTCAAAACGACTGGCCGTCACAGTCTGGGGGACTACACGGATGACCATCAGGGTTTTTCTGATCGATGACCATGCATTGGTACGCACCGGCATGCGCATGATCCTTTCAAGTGAAATGGACATCGAGGTCGTCGGCGAATCGGAGACGGGAGAAGAAGCGTTGCCACAGATCCGGCGACTGCTGCCGGACATCGTGTTGTGCGATCTGCACCTGCCCGGTGTCAGTGGACTGGAAGTCACCGAGCGGCTGATCAAGGGCAGTTACGGCGTCAAGGTCATCATCGTCTCGGTACTCGAGGATGGTCCGCTGCCGAAGCGTTTGCTCGAAGTGGGTGCGTCGGGCTATGTCGGCAAGGGCGGCGATGCGCACGAACTGCTCAGAGCGGTGCGTGACGTGGCACTCGGCAAGCGTTACCTGGGCAATACCATCGCCCAGAACATGGCGTTGGCCAATCTCGAAGGCGGAAGTTCGCCGTTCGATGCATTGTCGCCACGTGAACTGGAAGTGGCCCTGCTGCTCACGCAGGGGCTTCGCCAGGAAGACATCGCCAAGCGTTTGAACCTGAGCGCGAAGACCGTCAACACGCACAAGGCGCGTCTGTTCGAGAAGATCGGGATCCAGGACAACATCGCGCTGGCGCGTCTGGCCAACCAGTATGGTTTGACCGATCCGGCGCGCACGCTCTGACCGGGTAATCCGGAGGCTTCCAGGCAGCTCCGGCCGGATTTGAACGACGCCAAAAAGAAAGCGGCCTTGCGGCCGCTTTCTTTTTGCCTGTTGCCTGCGATCAGCTGGCGCGAGGTTCTTCGGTGGTGGCCTTCAGCGCATCATTCGCCTGCACGGTCGGAGCCGCCTCGTGGATTGCCACGAACGCCTTTTCCTTGACCTCGATTTCCTCAGGTTCGGCAGCCAGCTTCACCGGCGTCTGCTCGACCTCGTGCTCGACCTCGACGAGGGCGGGTGCAGTTTCCGTCGGAGCTGGCTGCTCGGTGACCTGGAAAGCCACCGGCTGTGAGGCCGGCTCGATCACAGGTTCGTGCTGCGGGGAGGCCTGGTCGGATGCAAGTGCGTCGAGCAGCGTGGTCTGTACCGGCGCATATGGCTTCGGTGCGGAGACTTCGACCGGAGCGACGGCTTCGACCTTGGCTGGTTCGACGGCGACTGCCGGCTCGACGACCACGGGCTCGATGACCACCGGCGAAGTCGCGGGGGCAATTGCCGGCGCGGCCTCGATCACGGCGGCAGGTTCCGGTGCGGTGATGCTGGTGACGGCTGCGGGAGCCTCGGTCACCGGCGCGGTTTCGCTCGGGGCCGGGCTCGCATCCTTGGCCGCTACGTGCTCTGCAGCCGGTGTGCTGATGCTGTCGGCCACAACGGTCGGTGCCGGACGAGGCGTTTCACGGCGAACGACCGGGGCAGGCACGTCGTCGAAGTCGAATTCCGGCTGCGGACTGCGTGCCGTTGCGGCAGTGGCGGACGACTCGGCCTCGGTTGTGTCAGTTGCATCGGCTTCCGCGGTTTCGTCGGCATCGAAATCGCCGTCATCCAATTCGTCAGACGGAAGGGAGGCGTTCTCGCCAGCAGCACCAGAGCCGCGACGACGACGACGACCACCGCGGCGCCCGCGACGACGACGACCGCCGCCTTCGCCGGCGGCTTCACCGGCCGGGGTGTTCGCATCATCCTGCGGAGCGACGGCACCTTCAGCCGATACCGCCACCACGGCTTCGCCCGTTGCCGGTTGTTGTTGGACTTCGCGTTCGGCCTGGACTGGCTTGCTGGTGGCGACGTCGGCGGTTGCCGCAGTCACCGCCACCGCGGTGGCAACGATGGCTGCGTTCTCGACCGGATTGGCAACAACTGCAGGCTTTTCCTCACGCGGCGGCCGCTGCTGCGGCACGCGCTCGTTTGCCGTGGCCTCAACGGACTCCTGCGGAGCGGGGCGCTGCTTCTGTTGGGGCTGCTGCGGCTGCTTCTGCTGCTTGGGTTGCTGCGCCTGCTTGGGCTGCTGTTCGGCGCGTGGCTGCTTCGGCACCTGCGCCTGCTGCGGCTGGGCGTTGCCGGTAGCCTGGCGACGATCTTCGCGGCGCGGGTTGGCATTGTTGTTGCCGCCGCGATCCTTGCCTTGGGCGCCGTTGTTGGGGCCGGTGCCGCGGCCATCACGCTCACGACGTGGCTGGTTGCGGTCACCGCGATCGTTGCGGTTGCCGCGACCATCGCCCTGCTTCTGGCGCGGTGCGGGTTCGGCCGGTGCCGGTGCGGCTTCGGGGGCGCCGAAGATGCGCTTCAACCAGCCCACGACGCCACCGGGTGCGGGGGCGGCGACAGGAGCCTGTACGGCGACGGGGGCATGCACCGGCTCCGGGATTTCCTCACGGACCGGGGCCGGCTGGCTGTGCTTGACCTGGGTCACCGCCGGTGCCGGCGGGATGTTGAGCTGAGCCTTGGTCAGTGCATGTACCGGCAGCTTGCGCGGGGTGCCGCGCTGGTAGCTGGGCTTGTTGCTTTCCTCGCCGAGATCATTCTCGCGCAGGCGAGTGACCTCGTAGTGCGGAGTGTGCAGCTGTTCGTCGGCGACGATGATGATCGGCGCGCCGTGGCGCTGATAGATCTCGTGCAGCGCACTGCGCTTCTCGTTGAGCAGGTAGTTGGCGATCTCCACCGGGGCCTGTACCAGCACCTGCCCGGTGTTCTCCTTCATCGCGTGCTCTTCGGCGACGCGGATGATCGACAGCGACAACGACTCGACGCTGCGCATGCGGCCATGGCCGTCACAACGCGGGCAGACGATCTGGCTGGATTCGCCCAGCGACGGACGCAGGCGCTGGCGGCTCATTTCCATCAGGCCGAAGCGCGAGATGCGACCGATCTGCACGCGTGCGCGGTCGTACTTGAGCGCGTTCTGCAGCTTGTTCTCGACCTCGCGCTGGTGCTTGGAGGAGGCCATGTCGATGAAGTCGATCACCACCAGGCCGCCGAGGTCGCGCAGGCGCAACTGGCGCGCCACTTCCTCGGCCGCTTCCAGGTTGGTGTGGAACGCGGTTTCCTCGATGTCGCTGCCCTTGGTGGCACGCGAGGAGTTGACGTCGATCGCGGTCAAGGCTTCGGTCTGGTCAACCACGATCGAGCCGCCTGAAGGCAGGCGCACGTTGCGCTCGTAGACCGCCTCGATCTGCGACTCGATCTGGAAGCGGTTGAACAGCGGGATGTCGTCCTTGTAGTGCTTGAGCTTGCGCATGTTGTGCGGCATCACCTGCTCAACAAACTCGCGCGCGGTCTCGTACATCTCCTCGGTGTCGACCAGGATCTCGCCGATGTCGGCGCGCAGGTAGTCGCGCAGGGCACGCACGATCAGGCGCGATTCCTGGTAGATCAGCAGCGTGGCCGGCTTGGACAGTGCGGCCTCGGCGATCGCGCGCCAGACCTGCAGCAGGTAGTCCAGATCCCATTGCAGTTCTTCGGCATCGCGGCCGACGCCGGCGGTGCGGATGATCACCCCCATGTCGTCGGGGATGTTCAGCTTGTCCAGCGCGTCCTTCAGTGCGGCGCGATCCTCGCCTTCGATCCGGCGCGAGACGCCACCGGCCGACGGCGAGTTCGGCATCAGCACCATGTAGCGGCCGGCCAGCGAGATGAAGGTGGTCAGGGCTGCGCCCTTGTTGCCGCGCTCCTCCTTGTCGACCTGGACCACGATCTCCTGGCCCTCGCGCAGCAACTCGCGGATGCCGGCCTTGTGGTGATCCACGCCGGACTGGAAGTAGTCGCGAGAGATTTCCTTCAGCGGCAGGAAGCCGTGGCGTTCGGCGCCGTAATCGACGAAGGCGGCTTCGAGGGAGGGCTCCAGACGGGTGATCCGGCCCTTGTAGATGTTGGACTTCTTTTGTTCCTTGGACGGCTGCTCGATGTCGATGTCGTACAGGTTCTGGCCGTCCACGATCGCTACACGCAGTTCTTCTGCCTGCGTGGCGTTGATCAGCATTCGCTTCATTGTTGCGTTCCTCGCGCGCTGCTACCGCGCGGAACGCCGTGACGTTATCGCCTCTGGAACGGTTTCGCAGACCCTTCCGCGCCGGGCGCGTACAGGTCCGCTTGAGCTTTCCAGCGCTACGACACCACGGCAGGCCGCGGGAGCGCTTGTCTCTAAGTTTGGGTGTTTCAGGACCGGCGGCCGCGTCCAGCCAGGCTGGGGCGTCGCACGGGACATGTTCAGCGCGTCGGTCCGAAGACCGTCGGCGATGGCCGGGCAGGCCGGTAAGCCGCTAACATGGCCGCCCCGGGGGCGGTGGCCGCGCACTGTGCCGGATCCATCGGAAGCGGGGCTTCTGGCCCAACACAACTTCCAACGAAATCAAACCCTTATCTCGCCCGCCGAGTGTAGCAGAATAAATAGCCGGATGACCGACCCCCATACCCCCAAAGCGCCGGGCGCACGTACCGTGAAGGTCCCCGACGACCGTAGCGGCCAGCGCCTGGACAATTTCCTGCTCGGCCAGCTCAAAGGGGCGCCGCGCAGCCTGGTCTACAAGCTGGTCCGCAGCGGTCAGGTCCGTGTGAACGGCGGCCGCGCCAAGGCCGAACGCAAGCTGGAGAGCGGCGACGAGGTGCGGTTGCCGCCAGTCCGTCTCAACGAGGAAGGAGAACGGACGCCTCCGCCCTCTGCGTTCCTGGCGCGGATGGAGGCGGCGATCGTGTTCGAGGACGAGCGATTGCTGGCGCTGAACAAACCCTCCGGCGTCGCCAGCCATGGCGGTAGCGGCATCAGCCACGGGGCGATCGAGACCCTGCGGGCGCTGCGCCCGAACCAGGGCCTGGAACTGGTGCACCGGCTGGACCGGGACACCTCCGGGTTGCTGATCGTCGCCAAGAAGCGTTCGGCGCTGACCGAGCTGCAGGCCTTGTTGCGGGAAGGCGACGGCGAGGGGGGCCGCGGCATCACCAAGCGTTATCTGACCTTGCTGGTCGGACGGATGCCGGACGGGGTGATGTCGGTGGATGCGCCGCTGCACGTCGGCCTGCGTCAGGGTGGCGAGCGGCATGTCCAGGTCAATCCGATCGGCAAGGCCTCGCTGAGCCATTTCCGGGTCCTGGAGCGGCGCGGGGGGCATTCCTATTGCGAGGTCCGGATCGAAACCGGGCGCACCCACCAGATCCGCGTGCACGCCCAGCACATCGGTCATCCGGTCGCGGGTGACGACAAGTACGGCGACGAGGAGGTCAACAAGCGGTTGCGTGACCAGGCCGGCCTGCGCCGCCTGTTCCTGCATGCGGCCTCGCTGGAATTCGCGTTGGACGGTGGCCGCACGCCCTATCTGCTCAATGCGCCGCTGGCGCCGGAGCTTGCCGAGGCGTTGGATCGGCTGGGCCGTTGACGCCGCCGAAAGGGCGGCGTCAACGGCGATCCTTCAACTGTCGTGCTTGTCGTGATCCTTGCGGGGATCGTGATGCGCTTGTTGCGGATGCGGCGCCTGATGCGGTTCCTGCGTGTGTGCGGCTACGGGATGTGGCTGGGGCATGGGTGCCTGCTGCCGCTGCGGATGTTGCGGTGCGAACGCGGCCTGTTGGCGTTGCTGCGGTGGTTGCGCCTGATGGGGCGGCTGCATCTGCGGACGCGGTTCCGGGCGCGCCGGCATCGACATCGGTGCGGGGATGTTGTGGCTGGCGACGGGATCGTGCTGTAGCGGCATCGCCCGCTGCGGTGCCGGTTCACGCTGGGCCATCGACACTGCCGGCGGATTGTGTGGCTGCGGCGAAGCGGTGGCCGCGACCGATGGCATGGCGACATGCGAGGGTGGCATCGACGCGTGAGGTGCCGGCACGTGCGCGGTCGTTGGTGCGAATTGCGGCTGCGCGCGCGGGTCGTGTGGGGCGAGCGCCATGGCCTGTGTCGCGTGGGGCGATGATGGCGGTTGAGGTGCCGTCGTCACCGGGCGGCCGGGTTGCAGCATCTGCGCGTTGAAATGTGGCGTGGACAGATGTGCATAGTCCGGCGCGTTACGCGGCGGCGTGGCGACCTGTGACACAGGTGCGTGCGGACCCTGTGCCTGAGCCCGTTGCGCCATGGCCATGGCGGCGGTCGGTGCAGCTGCGCTCGCTACGGGTGCGGCCGCAGACGGTGTGCCGGGCATGCCCCAGGAACGCTGGTCCTGGTGGATGTTGTAGGTACGCGTGTCGATGCGAGTGCTGTTGTTAATGTTGTTGTTGATGATGGTGGTGCGTGGCGCATAGACGTGATTCTGGTAGACCACATAGTGCGGCGCGGCGGGCGGCGCATTCCAGTTCACGCCCCAGTTGTTCCAGCCCCAGTGATGCCAGGCCGGTTCCGGTTCGATCCAGGCCATCGGGCCGTGATGGTGATCGAGCGCGCTGCCGACCAACACGCCGACACCGAACGAGATGATGCCGGTAGCGAGCAGGTCGCCATTGTCGTACACCCGCGGCTGACGATAGCGATAGCCGCCATAGACGTCGACGGGCGCGCCATAGACCACGTTGGGATCGTATTGCGGCACGTAGACCGTGTCAGGTTGCGCCGGTTCGATGACGATAGTGTTGGACGGCGGCGGTACTTGGCGCTCGTCCATGGCCGGGGGCACGACCGTGCGCTGCACGACCTGTACCCGTTGCTGCGGCGTGCTGCGCAGGTGGCCACTGGCCTGGGCGCGCTGGCGCATCACCTGGATTGCGTCGAGCACGTCGTTGGGATCGTGCGCATAGGCGTCGCCGAGTGCGCGGGTCCAATCGACGTTACCGGCCAACTGGTTGATCACGTCGGGAAACGCGGTCAGCGCCTTGACGCTGGGATCCCACGGTTGCGCGGCAGCGGCCTGCAGGCGATCGGCCATGCTCAGCGTACTGTTGTCGTGCAGCCAGCCTTGCGCGGTGGTGACCTGATCCGGATACACCGATGCGGCCAGGGTCTGCGCGACCAGCTTGTCGGGGAACAGCGCGATCGGCGCGACCAATTGATACAGCTGATCGGCGGTAGGTGGTACGTACGGTGGCGCGGGAGGCGTAGCTGCCGCGCTCGCGTCGCTGGCTGGAGCGGCGGGTGATGCGGGTTGCTGGCACGCGCTCAACGCGAGCACGCTCATTGCGGTGATCAAAGCAAGGGCAAGCCTGCCCGGTGACAACGTGCGAATGTCCATACGGCACCTCTCTCCTTCGTGGCGTTTGGAAGACGCCTGCAGGATGCGCCGCATTAAATGTCTGGAAGCTTTCTTGAGGCGGGGATCGCCACTTGATTGCAGCCCGTGTTCAGGTGTGCCGCAATTTCGTAAAACTCTCGTAAATCCGTCAAGGTGTGGCGAAGCGGAACAGCACCAGACTGATTGCCAGCGTGGCCATGCCGGCGACCAGTCCGTAGACGGTCTCGTGGCCCTTGGCATAGCGCTTGGCGGCGGGAAGCAGTTCGTCCAGTGCAAGGAACACCATGACGCCGGCGATCATTCCGAACACGATGCCGAACACTGCGTCGGACAACACGTTCGACAGCAGCACATAGCCGATCGCAGCGCCGACCGGCTCGGCCAGTCCCGAGAGCAGGCTGGCGATGAAGGCATAGCCCTTGTTCTGGGTCGCGTAATAGACCGGCACCGCGATCGCGATGCCTTCGGGAATGTTGTGGATGGCGATCGCGAACGCCAGCGGCATGCCGACCGCGGGGTTTTCCAGCGTGGCGAAGAAGGTGGCCAGTCCTTCGGGGAAGTTGTGCGCGGTGATCGCCACTGCGGTCAGCAGGCCGACCCGTTTGATGTAGGCGCGGTTGTTCTCGCGGAACAACGGATCTTCGCTGCTCAGGCTCTGGTGCGGGTTCGGCACCAGCCGGTCGATCAGCATGATCAACAGCATGCCGCCAAGGAAGGCGAGAGTGCCGTAGGCGAAGCCCAGCCGGTCATCGAACGCCAGCGAGAACGAGGCAATCGATTTGTTGAGGATTTCCGAGAGCGATACGTACACCATCGCGCCGCCGGCGAAGGCCAGGCCGAACGCGAGCAGTCGCGGTTCCGGCCGGCGTGAGAACACCACCATCAGGCTGCCCAGGCCGGTGGCGAGACCCGCGGCCAGCGTGACCAGCAGTGCGATCCAGACGTTCTCGGAGGTGATGCCGGCCATGTGCGGGTTCCGTCTTCCTTTATGGGTTCCCGCACATCGGCGCGCGGTTTTTGCGAAGAAGTCGCCCTTTCAATCCGCGCACATGGATGTGCGGGCTTTTGCGAGGGACTCGTATATTCAGTCCCCGCACATGGATGTGCGGGCTCTTGCGAGGGACTCGCATAACAGACAAAACAAGCGCCGCGATCAGGCGGCGCCCGGGTGAAACGGGAGATGCACGCTTCAGCTGCGGCGTGCGTGTTCCTCGATCACGAAGCACTCATCGGGTTTCGGTTGCGGCGGATTGAAGTCCACCGGCACTTGGATCGTCTGAGCGATTGGCTGGCCATTGCGGGTGGCCGGATTGAACTTCCATTCTTCGCGCACGCGCTTCTGTGCCGAATCGTCCAGTACCTTCTGGCCACTGCTCTGCAGCAGTTGGACGTCGGTCACGCTGCCGTCGGTGCCGATGGTCACCTTGAGGGTGGTCTTGCCGCCGATGCCGGCGCAGGCCAGTTCGACCGGGTACTCCGGGGGCGGCGTATGCGCGGCGGTGAGTTCGGTCGGGGCGATGGCTGGAACCGCCGGTGTCGCGGGTGTCGCCGATTTGCCGCAGGCGCCGAGCAGGGCGATGGCGGCAACGGGCAGGATGAAAAGGTGCAGGCGCATGGTCATGCTTCCTTGTAAAGGGCGGAGGCCTTGGCGGCACAGATGAAGTCGTTCTCGCTCAGGCCGCCGACATCGTGGGTCGAGAAGCGCGCGACGACCCGGTCGTAGTGCACGCCCAGGTCAGGGTGATGGTCTTCCTGGTGCGCGATCCAGGCCAGCGCGTTGACGAAGGCCAGCGTCTGGTAATAATCGCCGAATGTGAACGTGCGGGTCAGCGCGATGCCGCTTTCGGCCAGCTCCCAACCGGGCACCTGGGGCAGCAGTTCGGCCAGACGGGCCTGGCCGAGTTTGTGTTCGCTGCCCTTGCGCGGCAGGCAATGCGCCTGTGCGAGGGGGATCAGGTCGGGCATCGTGGCTCTCCGCAGTGGCTGGCGTGAAGGTCGTGTCGAGGATGAAATGTTCCATCAGTGCTCGACAGGACGGGGCTAGAATAACCGCATGATCCAGATATCCGACAAAGCACAGACCTACTTCCGCAAGCTGATCGAGCGCGAGGGCATCGCCGGCATGGGCGTACGCCTCAGCGCGGTCGATGCGGGCACCTCGCGCGCCGATGCGCGGCTGGAGTTCGCCGAACCCGCCGACCTGCGCGGCGATGAGTGGGCGGTGGACTGTAATGGCTTCACGCTCTATGTGGATGCCGACAGCGTGCAATGGCTCGACGGCGCCGAGATCGACTACGTCACCCAGGGCGCCGGCAACCAGCAGCTGACGATCAAGGCGCCCAAGATCAAGGGCGAGGCACCAGCCGATTCGGCATCGCTGGTCGAGCGTGTGCGCTGGGTGGTCGAAAACGAGATCAACCCGCAGCTGGCCTCGCACGGCGGCAAAGTCGCGGTGCAGGAGGTGTCGGCCGATGGCGTGGTGTTGCTGCGCTTCGGTGGCGGCTGCCACGGCTGCGGCATGGCCGACGTGACGCTCAAGCAGGGCATCGAGAAGACGCTGATGGGGCGGGTGCCGGGCGTGATCGCGGTGCGCGATGCGACCGACCACAGCACCGGTGACGCGCCCTATATTCCGCGCGACGCGGCCTGATTGCCCTCCGCGCCGGTGACGAAAGCCGCCGACCTGATCGATCACCTGCTGGCACGCAGCCCGGGCCGGCTCATTCTGGAAAAGCGCAGCGGCATGCCCTATGGATGGGGCATCTGGATGCGCAGCCGCGCCGCGATTGCGGCTGCGTTCGGTGATGCGGAGATCGTCGCGCACGTCGACACGCTGCCACGCCGCCCCGGTAGCGGACCCGCGCCGCAGCTGACCTTCTTCCAGGCGTTCCGGCGACTGTGGTGGCAGCACTGGGACCCACGTCCCGACGATCAGCGCAGCCTTCACTGGTTCGGTGTGACCGGCAGTCTGCTGATCCACATCCTGTTTTTCGTCCTGCTGCTGTGGGTGGCGGTGGTGCGCTGGGCTTCGCATGAGCCGGAGTCGGAACAGGGACGGGTGCAGCTTTCCTTCGTCGGACGTGGGACGCCGCATGATGAAGAAGGTGGAGGCGAAGGTGGTTCGCCACAGGCGGCGGCCAGCGCAGATGCAGGCGGCGTTGCCAGTACGGCACGGACGCCGCTGGCGGCTTCGCGGGCCGCCAGCGGCGGTCGGCAGGCGATGCCGGTCAAGGCCGAGGCAGAACCGGCTTCGCCGCCGAGCGCGCCGGTGCCCGAGCAGGTGCAGTCGACAGCTGCGCGGCCATCACCGGTGGAATCGCAGCGGCCGACGCCGATGGTCATTGATCCGGTACCGCTGCAAGCCACCGAGACGCCTGTCGCCACCACGGATTTCGTGGTGCCGCCACCGCCGGCGATTCCGGTGCGCGAGACGCCGGTGGTGCAATCGGAGCCGCAGCAGGTGCGCGAACGGCAGGTCGAGACACTTGAACGTCCGCAGGCGATGCAGGTACAGCCGCGCGAACTGGCAGCAGTGGCTGTGCCATCGATGCCGGTGACCGCAGTGCGCGAGCGCGAGGTGACGACGATTACCCAGCCGAGTGTCGAACTGGCGCAACCGGCATTGCGTCAGCCCACGCCGACGCTGGCGACGCCGGACATCGCGGTCCGGCAGCGGGAGTTGCCGGACATTCCAGATCAGGCGCCTGCCACCGAGCCCGCCTCGGAGCCTGCCCGCGCCGCACAAGCTACTGCTGCCGCACGTGCTTCGGCCGCTACAGCTGCGCCTGCGATTACTGCGTCGTCAAGCCCATCGCCCGGCGACCGTCCGGTTCCCGCAGGGAGCGCACCTTCCATCGATCGTTCGGGCGCCAGTGCCGGTAGACAGGCAGGTGCCGGGCCGAAACCTGCCGATCGCAGTGGTGGTTGGGCTTCGCCGAAGGCGGGGGATGACTGGTCACTGGGTGATCGCAATCAGGCCGGTCGGCAGGAAGGCGCTGCGGCGCAAGGCGAAGGCATGTACAACCGCGACGGCAGCTTGCGCGTGCCGGGGCAGGGCGAGGGCGCGGCCAATGGCCGGGGGGCACCGGGCAGCGAAACCGATAACTGGAGCCGCGACCGCATCGCGCAATCCGGGACCTGGCTGAAGCGGCCGCCGTACGACTACGCGCCGACTTCGTTCGACAAGTACTGGGTGCCGAACGAATCGCTGCTGGAGGAGTGGGTACGCAAGGGCATCAAGAAGATCGAGATCGCGATACCGGGCACATCGACGCGGATCAGCTGCGTGGTTTCGCTGCTGCAGTTCGGTGGCGGCTGCGGATTGACCGATCCGAACATGAACGAGCAGCCGGCCAGTGGACGTCCGCCGCCGGATATCCCTTTCAAGAAGGAATTGCAGGAAGACAACGGCAGCGTGCGCTGAGGTTTGTAGGAGCGGCTTCAGCCGCGATGGGGCTTTCCTGGTAAGGCCCCATCGCGGCTGAAGCCGCTCCTACGGAAAAGCGCAGAAAAGCGGCGCTCTACTTCACCCCGTGCAGATCGCGCAACTGGCTGGTTCGCGAGCCGAAATATGCGGCCAGGTCGGCGATGTCCTGATCGCTGAGGTTGGCGGCCTGCGGGCTCATCAGGGCGTGCTGGCGATCGCCGCTGCGATAGGCCTGCAGTGCATGCGCGATGTAGTCGCCGTACTGGCCGCCGAGCTTGGGGTAGCTCGGATCGATCGGCGCATTGCCGTCGGCGCCATGGCAGTCGATGCAGCTCTGGCCGGTTGCCTTGCCTTTGGCATGGGCGAGCTTGTCGCCCGCTTCAGCGTGGCCGGAGGGCAGGCCCGCCGATGAGGTGGAGCCGTGCTCGCCGCTGGCATGGCCGGGATCGCCGGCGGAAGCGCTGCTTGATTCGACTTCGGATTGGGAACAGGCGGCCATCACGGCCGAGGCGAGCAGGACGGCGACGAGACGCAGGGCATGCTGGCTTTTCGACATGGCGTGCTTGCCTTACTTGAGGGTGGACAGGAACGCGGCGATGTCGGCGATGTCCTGGTCGGAGAAGCTCTGCGCCTGAGCCTGCATGGTCGGGTGCTTGCGCTTGCCTTCCCGGTACTCGACCAGGGCCTGGGTCAGATATTGCGGGGATTGCCCGCCGATCTTGGGAATGCGGAAGCTGGGGTAGGCGTTCTTGTAGCCGGTGATGCCGTGGCAGCCCTGGCAGGTATAGGCCAGAATCCGGCCGCTGGCCGGATTGCCGGTCAACGCAGCAGGCGTCGCGGCAGGGGCGGAGACGGGCGGCGCGGCATCCTGGCTGGCCAGGGCACCCCCCACGGGCAAACAGACAACCAGAGCGAGACAAGCGGCGAGCGGCTGCGGGCGCATGGTATCGGGTCCGGGATACGGGTTTTGGTGGTTCCGGGGTGGGGGACGCGGAACCGGGACCGAGTATAGCCCGCGATCTCACGCGTCTGGAACGGGGGTGAATAGGGATATCTACGGTCACCATGACCTTTGGGGCATGGTGTCTTGGTGGATCGGTGATTTACTTTCCTATAACACCTGTTCACGCATCCACGGGACCCGACGATGTCGACACCTACCCCCCTGCACGGCCGCACCGGAACCCGCGTCGCCGCGCTGTTGATCACCACCTGCCTGCTGCTGCCGGGTTGCAAGTCCGGCGAAGCTACCGCCCAGGCGGCGGAAAAGAAGGAGGACAAGGCCGCCGACGCCGTCCCGGTCGAGGTCGCCAAGGCGTCCCGGCGCGCGGTGGCGGCCAGCTACACCGGCACTGCCGCACTGGAGCCGCAGGCCGAATCGCAGGTGGTGGCCAAGACGTCGGGCGTCGCGCTGGCGGTGCTGGTGGAAGAGGGGCAGAAGGTGGTGGCCGGCCAGGCGCTGGTGCGGCTCGACCCGGACCGGCCGCGGCTGGCGGTCGCGCAGAGTGAAGCGCAGATGCGCAAGCTGGAAAACAGCTACCACCGCGCCACGCAACTGGTCGGCCAGCAACTGGTCAGCGCCGCCGATGTCGATCAGCTCAAGTTCGATCTGGAAAACGCACGCGCGCAGTACCGGCTTGCCACGCTGGAGCTGTCATACACCACGGTGGTGGCGCCGATTTCCGGTGTGATCGCATCGCGTTCGATCAAGACCGGCAATTTCGTGCAGATCAACACGCCGATCTTCCGCATCGTCGATGACACGCGTCTGGAAGCCACGCTCAACGTGCCGGAGCGCGAACTGGCCACGCTCAAGGCCGGTCAGCCGGTGACGATGCTGGCTGACGCGTTGCCGGGTCGCAGTTTCGTCGGTCGCGTCGATCGGGTCGCGCCGGTGGTGGATTCCGGCAGCGGTACGTTCCGTGTGGTCTGCGCCTTCGGCGAAGGCGCGCAGGATCTGCAGCCGGGCATGTTCGGCCGCCTGCGCATCGATTACGACCAGCGCGCCGATGCGTTGGTGGTGCCGCGTTTGGCACTGCTCGACGATGGCGATCCGGCGGTGTTCCTGGTGCGTGAGGGCAAGGTCACGCGCGTGCCGGTCAAGCTGGGCTATGCCGAAGGCGCGTGGGTGGAGATACGCGACGGGCTGAAGGAGGGCGATCAGGTCGTCACCGCCGGCAAGGTGGCCCTGCGCGATGGCACCGTGGTGCAGGTGATCGGCCAGTCGCAGGCGCAGACCAAGGATGTGGCGAAGGCTGACCAGAAGCAGGGTGATCGCTCATGACCAATGCCGGTTCCGATCACGGTCGCGATCCGGCCACGCATGCCGCGCCCGGCGCGATGGGCGGTGGATTGGTGGAGTTCTCCACTCGCCGCCGCGTCACCATCGCGATGATCACCATCACGATGCTGCTGTTCGGCGCGATCGCGCTGAAGGGGCTCAAGGTCAACCTGCTGCCGGACTTGAGCTACCCGACGCTCACCGTACGCACCGAATACACCGGCGCCGCGCCGGCCGAGATCGAGACGCTGATCACCGAGCCGGTCGAGGAAGCGGTCGGCGTGGTCAAGAACCTGCGCAAGCTCAAGTCGGTCTCGCGCACCGGTCAGAGTGATGTGGTGCTGGAGTTTGCCTGGGGCACCAACATGGACCAGGCCAGCCTGGAAGTGCGCGACAAGATGGAGGCGTTGTCGCTGCCGCTGGAAGCCAAGGCGCCAGTGCTGTTGCGCTTCAATCCAAGCACCGAGCCGATCATGCGCCTGGTGCTGTCGCCGAAGGATGCGCCGCGCGACAGCAGCGATGCGATCCGTCAGCTGACCATGCTGCGTCGCTACGCCGACGAAGACCTCAAGAAGAAACTCGAGCCGGTCGCCGGCGTGGCCGCCGTCAAGGTCGGCGGCGGCCTGGAAGACGAAATCCAGGTCGACATCGACCAGCAGAAGCTGGCGCAGCTCAACCTGCCGATCGACAACGTCATCACCCGGCTCAAGGAGGAGAACGTCAACCTCTCCGGCGGTCGTCTGGAAGAGGGTTCGCAGCGTTACCTGGTACGCACCGTCAATCAGTTCGCGGACGTGGAGGAAATCCGCAACATGCTGGTGACGACCACCAGCGGCAATGGCAACGCTGCCGAGGCGGCGATGCAGCAGATGTACGCGATCGTCTCGGCGACCGGTTCGCAGGCAGCGATGGCCGCGGCGGCCGAGGCGCAGAGCGCATCGTCGTCGTCGACCGCGAGCATCGCGGGCGGCCTGCCGGTGCGGTTGAAGGACGTGGCCGACGTGCGCCAGGGTTTCAAGGAGCGCGAGGCGATCATCCGTCTGGGTGGCAAGGAAGCGGTGGAACTGGCGATCTACAAGGAAGGCGATGCCAACACCGTGTCCACCGCGGCGGCGCTGCGCAAGCGTCTGGAGCAGATCAAGGCAACCGTGCCGGGCGATGTGGAGATCACCACGATCGAGGACCAGTCGCACTTCATCGAAGCGGCGATCACCTCGGTCAAGCATGACGCGGTGATCGGCGGCCTGCTGGCGATCCTGATCATCTTCCTGTTCCTGCGCGATGGCTGGAGCACGTTCGTGATCAGCCTGTCGTTGCCGGTGTCGATCGTCACCACGTTCTTCTTCATGGGCCAGTTCGGGCTGAGTCTCAACGTGATGTCGCTGGGTGGCCTGGCGCTCGCCACCGGTCTGGTGGTGGACGACTCGATCGTGGTGCTGGAGAGCATCGCCAAGGCGCGCGAACGCGGATTGAGCGTGCTGGAGGCGGCGATTGCCGGTACCCGTGAAGTCGGCATGGCGGTGGTCGCCTCGACCCTGACCACGATCGCGGTGTTCCTGCCGCTGGTGTTCGTCGAGGGCATCGCCGGTCAGTTGTTCCGCGATCAGGCGATGACCGTGGCGATCGCCATCGCGATCTCGCTGGTGGTGTCGATGACGCTGATCCCGATGCTCAGCTCGCTGAAGGGCCGGCCGCCGCTGGCGTTCCCGGAAGAGCCGGCGCATCCGCAGTGGCAGCCGGATCGGCGTTGGCTCAAGCCGGTCGCGGCTGGTCGTCGCGGCCTGGGGGCAGCGTTCCGTTACGGTTTCCTCGGCGTCGCCTGGGCGGTGGTGAAGCTGTGGCGTGGGCTGGTGCGGGTGGTCGCGCCGGTGATGCGCAAGGCCAGCGATCTGGCGATGGCGCCGTACAACCGTGCCGAACGCGGTTATCTGCGGCTGCTGCCGGCCGCGCTGCGCCGGCCCTGGCTGGTGCTCGGTGCAGCGACCATCGCGTTCGTCGCCACGCTGCTGGCGGTGCCGATGCTGGGCGTGGACCTGATCCCGCAACTGGCGCAGGACCGCTTCGAGATGACGGTGAAGCTGCCGGCCGGCACGCCGCTGGCGCAGACCGATGGTCTGGTACGCGAACTGCAGCTCGCGCACGGCAAGGACGCCGGCATCGCTTCACTGTACGGCGTGTCGGGCAGCGGCACGCGACTGGACGCGAGCCCGACCGAGAGCGGCGAGAACATCGGCAAGCTGACCGTGGTGATGACCGGCGGCGGCAACGAGAAGATCGAGGCCACCGAAACCGAGAAGCTGCGCGCGACGATGGCCAGCCATCCGGGTGTGCAGGTCGATTTCGCGCGGCCAGCGTTGTTCTCGTTCTCCACACCGCTGGAAGTGGAACTGCGCGGCAACGACCTGGGCGAACTGGAACGTGCCGGGCAGAAGCTGGCGGCGATGCTGCGCGCCAACTCGCACTACGCTGATGTGAAATCGACGGTGGAGGAAGGCTTCCCCGAGATCCAGATCCGCTTCGACCAGGAACGTGCCGGTGCACTCGGCCTGACCACGCGTCAGATCGCCGATGTGATCGTCAAGAAGGTGCGCGGTGACGTGGCTACGCGCTACAGCTTCCGCGATCGCAAGATCGACGTGCTGGTGCGTGCGCAACAGAGCGACCGTGCCAGCGTCGATGACATCCGCCGCCTGATCATCAATCCGGGCAGCGCCAAGCCGGTGCGGTTGTCGTCGGTGGCCGAGGTGGTCGCGACCACTGGTCCGAGCGAGATCCATCGTGCCGATCAGACCCGCGTGGCGATCGTCTCGGCGAGCCTGCGCGACATCGACCTGGGCGGGGCGATGCGCGAGGTCGAGCGGATGGTCAAGGCCGATCCGCTCGCCGCTGGTGTCGGCATGCACATCGGCGGGCAGGGCGAGGAGCTGGCCGAATCGGTCAAGGCGCTGCTGTTCGCGTTCGGGCTGGCGGTGTTCCTGGTCTATCTGGTGATGGCTTCGCAGTTCGAGTCGCTGCTGCACCCGTTCGTGATCCTGTTCACCATCCCTTTGGCGATGGTGGGCGCGGTACTGGCCTTGTTGCTGACCGGAAAACCCATCTCGGTGGTGGTGTTCATCGGCCTGATCCTGCTGGTCGGTCTGGTGACCAAGAACGCGATCATCCTGATCGACAAGGTCAACCAGTTGCGCGAGCACGGTGTCGCCAAGCACGCAGCGCTGATCGAAGGCGCACGTTCGCGCCTGCGCCCGATCATCATGACCACGCTGTGCACGCTGTTCGGCTTCGCCCCGCTGGCCTTGGCGATGGGCGAGGGTGCCGAAGTACGCGCGCCGATGGCGATCACCGTGATCGGTGGCCTGCTGGTCTCGACGCTGCTGACGTTGCTGGTGATCCCGGTGGTCTACGACCTGCTGGACCGTCGCGCCGACAGCTACTACCTGGAGCGTGGCCGCCGCATGCAGCGCAAGGGGCAGGCCATGGATGACGACGGCGACGCCGCACTGGAGTCGGCATGAGCGTTGCCGCCTTCAGCATCCGCCGGCCGGTCACCACGATCATGTGCTTCGTGTCGCTGGTCGTGGTCGGCCTGATCGCCTCGTTCCGGCTGCCGCTGGAAGCGCTGCCGGACATCTCGGCACCGTTCCTGTTCGTGCAGTTGTCGTACACCGGTTCCACTCCGGACGAGATCGAGCGCAATCTGGTCCGGCCGGCGGAAGAGGCGCTGGCGACGATGACCGGCATCAAGCGGATGCGCTCCACGGCGACGTCCGACGGTGCCAACATCTTCATCGAGTTCTCCGACTGGGATCGCGACATCGCCATCGCCGCGTCCGAAGCGCGCGAGCGCATCGATGCGATCCGCTCCGACCTGCCCGACGATCTGCAGCGTTACTTCGTCTACAAGTGGTCCAGCAGCGATCAGCCGATCCTGAAGGTGCGTCTGGCCAGTCAGACCGATCTGACCGGCGCTTACGACATGCTCGATCGCGAGTTCAAGCGGCGCATCGAGCGTATTCCCGGCGTGGCGCGCGTGCAGATTTCCGGCGCGCCACCGAACGAGGTCGAGATCGCGATCGCGCCTGATCGCCTGACCGCGCACGGCATCAGCCTCAATGAGCTGAGCGACAGGTTGAGCAAGCTCAACTTCTCGGTCTCGGCCGGACAGATCGACGACAACGGCCAGCGCATCCGCGTGCAGCCGGTCGGCGAGCTGCGCGACCTGCAGGAACTGCGTGACCTGGTGATCAACAACACCGGGCTGCGCCTGGGCGATGTCGCCGAAATCCGGCTCAAGCCGAGCCGGATGAACTATGGGCGACGCCTGGATGGCCGCCCGGCGATCGGCCTGGACATCTACAAGGAGCGCAGCGCCAATCTGGTCGAAGTCTCGCGCGCGGCGCTCAAGGAGGTGGATGCAATCCGCAGCCAGCCTTCGATGCGCGATGTGCAGGTCAAGGTGATCGACAACCAGGGGCAGGCGGTGACCTCGTCGCTGGCCGAACTGGCAGAAGCTGGCGGCGTCGGCCTGCTGTTGTCGGTGACGGTGCTGTTCTTCTTCCTGCGCCATTGGCCGTCCACGTTGATGGTGACGCTGGCGATCCCGATCTGCTTCACGATCACGCTCGGCTTCATGTATTTCGCCGGGGTGACACTCAACATCCTGACCATGATGGGCCTGCTGCTGGCGGTCGGCATGCTGGTCGACAACGCCGTGGTGGTGGTGGAGAGCATCTACCAGGAACGCGAGCGCATGCCGAACCAGCCGATGCTGGCTTCGCTGGTCGGCACCCGCAACGTCGCCATCGCGCTGAGCGCCGGCACGCTGTGCCACTGCATCGTGTTCGTGCCGAACCTGTTCGGCCAGACCAACAACATCAGCATTTTCATGGCGCAGATCGCGATCACCATCTCGGTGTCGCTGCTGGCGTCCTGGCTGGTTGCGGTGAGCCTGATCCCGATGCTGTCGGCGCGCATGCAGACGCCTGCCTTGGTGAAGTCCAACAGCGGCGTGATCGCGCGCCTGCAGCGTCGCTATGCCGGACTGTTGCGCTGGACGCTGGAGCATCGCGGCTGGAGCGTGTTCGGCATCCTGATGGTGGTGCTCGTCAGCCTGGTGCCGATGAAGCTGACCAAGATCGACATGTTCGGTGGTGAGGGTGGCAACGAGGCTTTCCTCGGCTACCGCTGGAAGGGTTCCTACACCCGCGAGCAGATGGGCGAAGAGGTTGCGCGGGTAGAGAACTTTCTGGACAAGAACCGCGAGCGCTTCCACATCACCCAGATCTATTCCTGGTTCAGCGAGGACGAGAACAGCAACACCGTGATTACCTTCGACGCCGACAAGGTCAAGGCGATGGCCCCGCTGATGGAGCAGATCCGCAAGGACCTGCCGCGTTCGGCCCGCGCCGATTACAGCATCGGCAACCAGGGCGACGGCAACGGTGGTGGTGGCAACCAGGGCGTGCAGGTGCAACTGGTGGGCGATTCGACCCAACAGCTGCAGGCCATCGCCGACGAGGTGTTGCCGTTGCTGGCGCGACGCGAGGAACTGCGCGACGTGCGCGTGGATACCGGCGATCGCACCAGCGAGCTGGCGATCCGCGTCGATCGTGAGCGCGCCGCCGCGTTCGGTTTCAGTGCCGACGAGGTCGCCAGGTTCGTCGGTCTGGCACTGCGTGGCTCGCCGTTGCGCGAGTTCCGTCGTGGCGACAACGAAGTACCGGTGTGGGTGCGCTTCGCCGGTGCCGAGACCACCCGTCCCGAAGACCTGGACAGCTTCACCGTGCGTACCAAGGATGGCCGCAGCGTGCCGCTGTTGAGCCTGGTGGATGTGAAGCAGCATCCCTCGGCGACCCAGATCGGACGCACCAACCGGCAGACCACGCTGACGATCAAGGCCAACCTGGCCGAGAAGATCACCGTGCCCGAGGGTCGCAAGGCGATGGAGGCGGCGCTGAAAGGCATGAACTTCCCGGCCGGCTACAGCTACACCTTCGACGGTGGCGACTACCAGGACGATGGCGAGGCGATGCAGCAGATGCTGTTCAATCTGGTGATCGCGCTGGTGATGATCTACGTGGTGATGGCGGCGGTGTTCGAGTCGCTGCTGTTCCCGGCGGCGATCATGAGCGGCGTGGTGTTCTCTATCTTCGGCGTGTTCTGGCTGTTCTGGGCCACCGGCACCTCGTTCGGAATCATGTCCTTCATCGGCATCCTGGTGCTGATGGGCGTGGTGGTGAACAACGGCATCGTGATGATCGAGCACATCAACAATCTGCGCCGGCGTGGCATGGGCCGCACCGATGCACTGGTGGAGGGCTCACGCGAGCGTCTGCGTCCGATCATGATGACGATGGGTACCGCGATCCTGGCGATGGTGCCGATCTCGCTGTCCACGACCACGATGGCCGACGGCCCGCCATACTTCCCGATGGCACGGGCAATCGCCGGCGGCCTGGCGTTCTCGACGGTGGTCAGCCTGCTGTTCCTGCCGACGATCTACGCGATCCTGGATGATCTCAGCAGTGGCGTGTCGCGGTTGGTGCGGCGTGCGAGAGGGATTCCGGTGGCGCCGGTGCTACTGGAAGGCTGATCGCTCATTGTGGGAGGGACTTCAGTCCCGACGGGCTTTACCGGTGAAACCCCGTCGGGACTGAAGTCCCTCCCACGGAAGCCTGCTCGGCGTGGAGGCCGGGCTCAACCCTGCAGCTTGTGGAATATCTGCAAGCCGGCCAGCCAGACCCCGATCATGGTGCCGAGGTTGGTCAGCAGGAAGGTCAGCACCACCCGCGAGACGCGGTTGCGATACCAGCCGCGCAGGGTCTGCGCATCGTCACGCAGGGTCAGGAAGTCGGCATAGGCCGGCTTGCGCATGTGCACTTCCACCAGTGCGGCGAATGCGCCGGTCGGCACGCTCAGCCGGAACGGCTTGAACGGTGCCACCACCGCAGCGGTGATGATGCTCAGCGGATGGCTGCCGGCCAGCAGCGCACCCAGTGCGGCCAGGCCGCCGGTGTAGAGCGCCCACTGCAACAGCAGGTCCGCGCCCATCGCCATGCCGCCGCGCCAGAAGCCGATGGCGATGCCGGCGATGATCACCGCCAGGATGCCCAGCGTGAACCAGGGAATGCGCTTCCTGGTCTGCACTTCTTCCAGCGAGGCGCGCAGCGGACCCGGTTCTTCCTGATCGGATTCCAGATGCTTCGCCAGACCGGCCAGATGACCGGCGCCCACCACCGCCAGCACCTCGCGGTGTGTCGTCGTGGCTTCCTCGCGCAGGCGCGTGGCCATGTAACGGTCGCGCTCGGCGATGATGGTCTCGTACAGTTCCGGGCTCTCGCTGGCGAAGTCGCCGAAGCTGGCTTCCAGCATGTCGCCCTGCTTGAGCTTCTCGATCTCGTCCTCACCGACTTCGTCGGCGGCGAACAGGCCGCCCAGCAGGCCGCCCGCCAACTTGAGCTTGCCGAAGAAGCCGAGCTTGGCCGAGGCGCGCTTGAAGGTGAGGCCGACTTCACGGTCGATCAGGTGCACCGGCAGGCCACGTTCTTGCGCCATCGTGACCGCCGCCTTCAGCTCCGCACCGGGTTCGATGCCCAACTGTTTGGCAAGACGGCGCTGATAGGCGGCCAGTGCCAGGTTGGCCGCGAACAACGCCACGCGTCCCTTGCGGATGACCTGCACCAGGTCGAGTTTGGCCAGCGTGTCCGGGTCACTGATCGCCTGCAGCCGCTGCGCGTCCAGTTCGACCGCCACCGCGTCGTAGCGACCGCTTTCGACCGCCTTCTGAACCGCGGCCACGCTGGTCAGCGAGACGTGGGCGGTACCCAGCAGGGTGTAGCGGATGCCGTCGCGTTCGACGATGCGGTACGGCTGGCCGGACATGGCCAGCTCATCGGCTGTCAATGGATTGTGTTCGGTCATTGCGTCGTTTCGTTGGAAGGAGGTTGGCCGGTGCCCGGACCGAGTGCGCGTTGCATCTGCACCGTGTCCAGCCAGCGGCCGTGCTTGCGGCCCAGGCCCTTGAATACTCCGACCCTCTCGAAGCCGAAACGTTCATGCAACCGGATCGAGGCCAGGTTGGCCTGTTCACCGATCACCGCCACCATCTGCCGATAGCCACGTGCGCTGCAGGCATCGATCAGTGCCTGCATCAGCGCCGTGCCGACGCCGCGTCCCTGGCAGGCGTAATCGACGTATACCGAATTCTCCACGGTCCACTGGTAGGCGATGCGCGCCCGGTAGGTGTTGACGTAGGCGTAGCCGACCACCTTTCCATCCAGTTCGGCGACCAGGTAGGGGTAGCCGCGGCCAACGATGTCGCGCATCCGGCGCGTCATCTCGGCCTCTTCCGGTACCTCGTACTCATAGGTGTTGACGTGTCCGGTGACTTCCACCGCGTAGATGGCGGTGATGGCCGGGATGTCGGATTCGGTGGCTTCTCGCAGTTGTACGGTCATTGGGGGGAGGGCTCCGGTTCGTCGGTCAGTCGATGTAACGCTTGAGCAGGTCGCCGTAGGCATCGATGCGGCGGTCGCGCAGGAACGGCCAGATCCGGCGCACGTGCTCGCTGCGCTGCAGGTCGATCTCGCACACCAGCACGGTGGGTTCGGTGCCGGCCTCGGCGATGAATTCACCCTGCGGACCGAGCACGTGGCTGTTGCCCCAGAAGCGGATGCCCGAGGCGCCCAGCGGCGACGGTTCGTGGCCGACGCGGTTGCACGAAAGCACCGGCAGGCCATTGGCGACTGCATGGCCGCGATGACTCAGCACCCAGGCGTCGCGCTGGCGGGTCTGCTCGGCCTGCGCATCTTCCGGATCCCAGCCGATCGCAGTCGGGTACAGCAGCAGTTCGGCGCCGGCCAGCGCCATCAGGCGCGCGGCTTCCGGATACCACTGATCCCAGCACACCAGCACGCCCAGGCGGCCGACCGAAGTGTCGATCGGGGTGAAGCCCAGATCGCCCGGGGTGAAATAGAACTTCTCGTAGAAGCCCGGATCATCCGGAATGTGCATCTTGCGGTACTTGCCGAGCAGGCGGCCGTCCTTCTCGAACACCACCGCGGTGTTGTGATACAGCCCGGCGGCGCGGCGCTCGAACAGCGAGCCGACGATCACCACGCCATGACGTTTGGCCAGTGCTCCCAGCCGTTCCGTGCTCGGACCCGGAATCGGCTCGGCCAGGTCGAATTCCTCGACCGACTCGTGCTGGCAGAAGTACGGGCCGTTGTGCAGTTCCTGCAGCAGTACCAGCTTGGCGCCCTGCGCGGCGGCCTCGGCCACGCGCGCTTCGATGACGGCCAGATTGGCCTCTGCATCGCCATGGTTGCGCTCCTGGATCAGCGCGACGGGAAGGGTACGTTGGGTCATGGGAGCAACTACAGGAATGAAAAGGGGATGGTACCGCGCGAAACCTCTATGCCCCCTGCAGGAGCGGCTTCAGCCGCGAGGAGCTTTACCCGTAAAGCTCCTCGCGGCTGAAGCC